>JANLID010000334.1 GCA_024654105.1 Gallionella sp.
CTGGTGAAATTGCTTGGGTATCGTATCGAGTTGCGCTCCACGCCCGGCAAAGGCTCCGTATTCGCCTTTGAACTCCCGCTCGCCCGACGCCAGGACAAGCCGTCTTTCACAGCACAGACTCTATCCGAACCAAGCCAGGAGTTGGAGAAATCGCCCTTGGCCGACAAGAGATTACTGGTTGTTGACGATGATCCGTTGGTGCTGTCGAGCACAGCCAGCATCCTCGCTTCGTGGGGCTGTATCGCCAGCACCGCAGCATCTCTGGCGCAGGTAGAGCAGTTTTTGCAGAATGGGGAAACCTGGGACTTCATTGTCAGCGATTACCAGTTGGGAAATAACGCAAACGGCATCGATGTGGTCACAATGGTGCGCCGGCATCATGGCAGGCGAATTCCCTGTATTTTGATCAGCGGGGACACCAGTCCCGCCATCGTGAAGTTGGCCAGCGTAAGCGGGCACCATTTGTTGCACAAGCCTGTCAGACCAGCCAAACTCAGGTCGTTGATCATATACCTGCTGGAAATGGCTGCTTGAAACCGCTGCTGCGTTTTCCGGGCATGGAAGACCTCTGCCGGGAAACCGGAAATAAAAAGGCCGGCGCAAGCCGGCCTTTGTTACGTAAAGCGTGAGTCGCTTACTTTGCAGCAGGTGTCTCAACAGCGGAAGCTGCTTCAGCAGCAGGAGCTTCAGCAGCAGGAGCTTCAGCAGCAGGAGCTTCAGCAGCAGGCGCTGGTGCAGCAGGAGCCTCGGCGGCAGGCGCTGGTGCAGCAGGAGCCTCGGCAGGTTTTTCGCCGCAAGCGGTCAAAGCAAGAGCCAGCAGGACAGCAACAAGGGCAGAGCGTTTCATTTTATTTCCTCAGATGTTTGTTTAAAAAGTACTTTAATAAATACAGAGAGTTGCCTGATTCCGGATAAATCCAAAAATGGAAGGCGGCGCATTCTAGCACTCGCCTATAGAAAATCCAGTGATTTGGCAACTATTTTTTAATGGCTTTCTGTAGCTATAGCCCCAGTTTCGTGGCAGATACCGCCGGGTTGGAGGACGACCACATTTCCATGAAACGCGATTTCAGGGCGCGCGCTTTTTCCGGGTCGTGCTGCGCCAGGATGCCGCGCGGATCATCGAAATGAAAGCGGCGCACATAATGCGTATCGTCAGCAATGGCAAATGGTTCGGTGACATGACTAAGGCTGGCGAGTGTTTGATGGATGAACATGTTGTTGCTGAATTGTCGCAGCAACATCATCATGCGTGGACACAGCGCGGAAAGATAGTGCGTATCATGCGTCAGCACCAGCAGGCGGTTGGCGGGGTTGGTCAGCAGAAAACGGTGTAATGTCTCATAACGTGCTTCGGAGTTAAAACCCAGACCAGCATAATTTTTTTCAAACAAGAGCAGACTGTGTTGCGCCAGCTTGCACAACGTATCGAGTGCGGCGGTATAGTCGGTGATACCATCCAGATTGGTGTGTTGCAGCATGTCGTTGTTCATGGTCTGCTCCTTAGATATTTCAGACGGGCGATTATCTTTTGCGGCAGATTATAGCCGCCTCATCTCCTGTTCGGGGCTGGACGAAAATTTTTATAACCCGGATCAAAAAATGTTTAAAATACCGTGCAAGGGGGATGTTTTATGCAGTCTATGCAGTTGACGATTGGAATGGAAGCGCCGCATTTTGAATTGCCGGATGCGGACATGGAAACTTTTACACTTACCGCATTACAAGGTAAAAAAAATGTTGTGTTGTATTTTTATCCAAAAAATGGCACGCCGGGCTGCACTCTTGAGGCCAACGAATTTACCGAACTGGATGATGATTTTGCGAAACTTGATACCCTCGTAATCGGCATTAGCCGCGATGATTGTCTGAGTCATGCATCGTTTCGCGACAAGCATGGTTTATCGGTGTTGCTCCTTTCCGATCCCGATGCGCGCGTCTGCAAACGCTATGGCGTGATGATCGAAAAAGAAGTGGATGGGCACAAGAAGCATGTTATTCAGCGCTCGACTTTCATTATCGACAAACTGGGCAAACTGCGTCACGCTATATACGGCGTTCATGCTCATGGCCATGCGCAGAAAATTCTTAATCTGATAAAGGGACTGGAATGAAAATCGCCAAAGATACGGTTGTTTCGTTGCGCTACGAATTATTTGATGCTGAAGGCGAATTGCTGGAAAGAATCGAAGAGCCAGTCAGCTATTTGCACGGTGGTTATGACGGCATTTTCCCTCTGGTTGAGGAGGAGCTGCACGGCAAGGCTGTTGGCGACCAATGCCACATTACCATGCAACCCGATGATGCCTTCGGCGAATATGATCACACACTGGTGATGGTTGAACCGCGCAGCGCGTTCCCGGAAGAAATTGAAATCGGCATGCAATTCGAGGGCGGGCCGGAAAGCGCCGACGATGAGGATTATCTGCTCTACACCGTAGTGGATGTGGACGACGACGAAGTGACCGTGGATGGCAACCATCCGTTGGCAGGCAAGACGCTTACCTTCAATTGCACGGTAACGAATGTGCGCCCCGCCACATCGGAAGAATTGGCGCATGGGCACGTGCATGATGGCGAGGGCGGGCACCTGCACTGAAACTTTCTGAACAGCCTGTTAACAACCTCCCATCAAGGCGCTGTGCAACGCTTTCGCTTGTTCAGGCTGCGCGAGCGCTGCGCCGCTGATCCAGAATACGTCCTCGGCGCGGCTGCCTAGCGTGTTGATCTTGGCGCGGTGCAGGCGGATGTTGTGCCGATCCAGCACCAGCGCGATGCGTGCCAGCAGGCCGGGGCGATCACCGGCAACCAGCGACAGCACATACATCCCCTTGTTATCCGGCTTGATCTCGACCTCGGTGCTGATCGGAAAGTGTTTGAGTTGCCGGCTGACGCGCCCCGGTCCGGCGAGCACGATCGGCTTGGCTTGTGTGATTTGCTGCGCCAATTCAAATTCGATGTAGGTCATGATGTCGCGGTATGCAGTTTCACCATGCGCAGCCTCCCTGATCTGGAAGCTGTCCAGCGCGTAGCCGTGCCGCGTGGTGTGGATCTTGGCCTCGGCGATGGTGTAATTCATGCGCGCAAAAAAATTACATATCCGCGCGAAGAGGCCGCGCTGGTCCGGGCAATACACCATCACCTGCAAACCTTCGCCGGCGCGGCTCAGGCGTGCCTTCACGATAGGCGCAGCGGCATTGACCTTGAACGCCAGCAACCGGGTATGCCAGGCAATTTCCTGCGGTGCGTGATCCATAAAATAGCTGTCATCGAGCTGCGCCCATAATAACCGGTAGGCATCAGGCGGCAGCGCATAAAGGTTGAGCGCGTCGGCTGCCGCACGGCGGATTTCACCGAGCTGGTCGCTAACCTTGCCGTCGCTCAGGTAGCGTCGCGTCAGCCAGAACAGGTCTTCCATCAGTTTGGCTTTCCACGCGTTCCATATTTCCGGACTGGTGCCGCGTATGTCCGCGACAGTCAGCAGGTATAGCGCGACCAGATAGCGGTCATTCTTGATTTTGCCGGCGAAGCCCGCAATCACATCGGGGTCGGATAGATCCTGCTTTTGCGCAGTAGCAGAAAGGGTGAGATGGTGCTCGACCAGCCACACGATCAGGCTGGTATCGGCACCGCTGAGTTGATGCTGCACGCAGAACGCGCGCGCATCCTTTTTACCCAGTTGCGAATGGTCGCCGTTGCGCCCCTTGGCGATGTCGTGGAACAGCCCGGCGATATACAGCACTTCCGGGCGGGCGAATTCGCCTATCAACTTGCTGCACAGCGGGATTTCCTGCGCGTGTTCCGGTGCGGCGAAGCGGCGCAGGTTGCGCACCACCATCAGGATATGCTCATCCACCGTATAGACGTGGAACAGATCATGCTGCATCTGCCCGACGATGCGCCCGAAGGCGGGTAGATAACGGCCGAGTATGCCGTACTGGTTCATGCGCCGCAGTGCGTGGAGGACTCCCTGCGGCTGGCGCAGGATTTCCATGAAATGCGCCCGGTTAAGCTGGTTGCGGCGGAACGACGCATCGACCCGGCGCTGCGCGCGCCACAGAGCGCGCAGCGCCCTTGCGCTGGGATCGCTCAATTCGCCATGTTGCTCCATCAGCAGGAACAGCTCGAAGATCGCTTCGGGCGTGCGCTCGAACAACTGCTCATCGCGGATGTCCAGCAGCGTGCCGACAATCCTGAATCGCTCGTTCAGGATGCGCCGCACCGGCGTTTCGCCGAACAGATAATCATGCAGGTTCTGCAGCATGATGGCGTTGAACTGGCGCACCGCCAGTTTGGTGCGGTAATAGCGTTGCATCAGGTACTCGCTCGCGCGGCGGTTGGCCGAGGCGCGGATACCCATCTGTTCGGCGAGCTGGGTCTGGAAGTCGAACAGCAGGCGGTCTTCGTGCCGCTTGGCGAGGTAATGCAGACGGATGCGCAGTGTCGCCAGCAGCGCGCTGTGGCGCGCGACCTGGCGCGCCTCGGCTGCCGTGAGCAGCCCGATTTGCGCGAGCTCGCTCCAGTGCGTTCCCAGGCCGGCCGCGCGCGCGATCCAGGTGACGGTCTGCAAATCGCGCAGGCCGCCCGGACTTTCTTTCAGGTTGGGTTCGAGGTTGTAATCGGATTCGGCGTAACGCGCGTGGCGCCGCTGCTGCTCTTGCAGCTTGGCAAGATAAAAGGCACGCAGGTCGAGGCGCTGTTGCACGCTGTTGCGCAATTCATTGAACAGTGGATTGCTGCCGCACAGCAGGCGCGCTTCGAGCAGATTGGTTTGCACGGTGACGTCGGCAGACTCGCTCAAGCACTGCGCTACGGTGCGGACACTGTGGCCGACTTCCAGCCCGATATCCCACAGCATACCGACCAGCCGGTGCAGTTTTTGCTGCAAGGCTTCGTCCGGCGGGTGCCCGGCCAAGAGTTTTTCGGATCCGGCATCCAGCAGGATCAGCAAATCGATGTCCGATTTGGGGTAGAGCTTGCAGCGCGCGTAGCCGCCCACCGCCACCAGCGCAATATGCCGGGGCAGGGCGAGTTGCCGCCAGATGCGGCGCAGATAGCGGTCGATCAGCCGGGTGTGCGCGGCGAGCAGGCGCGCCGCATTGTTGTGTTTCAGGAAATCCTGTTCGAGCGCCGCACGTTCGCCGCGCAGCGACTCGCGCAGCGCGGCCATATCGTCATTGGGGTGGCGGGGGAGGGTAGCCATCGGAAACGGTCAGCACTTCGAAGCCGGTATCGGTGACGAGGATGGTGTGTTCGTATTGCGCCGACAGGCTGTGGTCTTTGGTGACCACTGTCCAGCCGTCGCCGAGATGCTTGATGGCTGCCTTGCCGGCGTTAATCATCGGCTCGATGGTGAAGGTCATGCCCGCTTCCAGTTTTATTCCGGTTTTCGGGCGGCCGTAATGCAGCACCTGCGGCTCCTCATGGAAACGCCTGCCGATGCCGTGCCCGCAGAATTCGCGCACCACGCTGTAGCCGAGCGGTTCGACGAAACTCTGGATGGCATGGCCGATGTCGCCCAGGTGCGCGCCCGGCTTGACTACGCGGATACCGCGCCACAGCGCCTGCCAGGTGGCCTCGCATAGACGCCGTGCCTGGATCGACGGCTCACCGGCATAAAACATCCGGCTGCTGTCGCCATGGTAGCCGTCCTTGATGACGGTGATGTCCAGATTGACGATATCGCCGTTCTTGAGCGCCTTGTCGCCCGGCACGCCGTGGCAGACCTGATGATTGATCGAGGTGCAGATCGATTTCGGGTAAGGATTATGTCCATGCGGCGCATAATTAAGCGGCGCGGGAATCGCGTGTTGCACATTGACAATGAGGTCGTGGCACAGCTTGTCCAGTTCGTTGGTTGTCACGCCCGCCTTGACGAACGGTGCGATGTGGTCGAGCACCTCGCTGGCCAGACGGCCGGCAACGCGCATTTTTTCGATTTCTTGCGGGGTTTTGATGGTGATGGACATGTTTCTCGGAATGCTCTCAGGATATCCGAGAATATCATGCGATTTAATTGTCGCCAAATGCGTTTGAGCCTGAATCGCTATAGAGGAATTGAATTTCCATCTTATTGACCCGGCATGCTTTGAACTTGATTGCCGTTCGTGCTGAGCCTGTCGAAGCACAAGAATCTATTCACATTTCGACAAGCTCAATGCGAACGGATTCTTGGATAATGCATGCCGGATCAATAGTTGTTGCCAGCCAGTTTGAGCGGTCCGCTGCCGGAAAACCGATCAAGATACAAATAGATCACCGGTGTGATGAAAAGTGTAATTACCTGAGAGAACAGCAGCCCGCCGACTACGGCAAGACCCAGCGGCTGGCGCAGTTCGGCGCCCGCGCCGAGGCCCATGGCGATGGGCAGCGCGCCCATCAGCGCTGCCGAGGTGGTCATCATGATCGGGCGGAAGCGCAGCAGGCAGGCGGTGCGGATCGCCTCGCGCGGCGCCATGCCGCCGTTGCGCTGCGCATCGAGCGCAAAGTCGATCATCATGATGGCGTTTTTCTTGACGATGCCGATCAGCAGCAGGATGCCGATCATGGCGATGATCGAAAGCTCCATGTCGAACAACCACAGCATTGCCAGCGCGCCGACCGCAGCCGAGGGCAGTCCGGAAAGGATTGTGAGCGGGTGGATATAACTCTCGTACAGCACGCCGAGCAGCACATAAATCACCAGCAGCGCTGCGGCGATCAGCACCACCTGGCTTGCCTGCGAGGACTGGAACGCCGCCGCGTCGCCGCTGTAGCCGGTGAGTATGCTCGCCGGCAGGTTGAGTTCGTGCTTGAATTGCTCGATGCGCCTGGATGCATCGCCCAGTGCCGCGCCAGGCGCGAGGTTGAACGAAATGGTCAGCGCCGCAAGCTGCCCAGCATGATTGATCGAAATTGGCCCCACTTCGCGCTCGACGGTCGCAACGCTCGATAGCGGAATCAGGGCGCCATTTCTGGAGCGCACGTATATTTTACCAAAGGCGCTCTCGTCCGTGCGATCCTCGGCGGCGGCCTGCATGATGACCTGATAGCTGTCGCTGGAAGTGTAAATCGTCGAAACCTGGCGCTCGCCGAAAGCGCTGTAAAGCGCGGAACGGATGTCCGCAATCTGCACGCCCAGCAGGTTTGCCTTGTCGCGGTTGATATTGAGGCGCGCCTGCAAACCCTTCAGTTGCGAGTCGCTGGTGACATCGCGAAAAATTTCTTCCGCGCGCATGCGTGACATCATGCCTTCGGATGCCGCGCGCAGCTCTTCGGCGCGCACGCTGCGCATGACGTACTGATAGCGGCTCTTGCTGATGCGTCCGCCGAGCCTGAGATTCTGGATGGGGTTGATGAAGACGTTGACGCCGGGGATGACGCGCACCTCACGGCGCAGGTTTTCGACCACCTTGTCCATAGGCAGGCGCTCGCCGCGTGGTTTGAGGTTAATGAACAGACGCCCGCTGTTGCTGTCGCTGGCGTTGACAATCAGCGTATCCACGGCGGGATTGGCGCGGATCACATCGCCCGTGCGCTGCAACAATCCGGTCATGGCGGGAAAGGAAATATCCTCGACCGCTTCCACCGTAATGATGGCCTGACCGATATCCTCGTTGGGGAAAAATCCCTTGGGTAAAACCATGAACAGCGCGATGGTAACAACCAGGGTGCTGGCCGCGATGCCAAGCACCGTGCGATTGTTATGCAATGCCCAATCGAGCAGGCGCTCGTAGGATGCCAGCACCTGGGTGAAGCCGCGCTCGAACCATGCCGTCCATTTCAGGGCGCGGCTTTCTGTTTTATTTCGGGCGGTCTCATGCTGTGCCAGGTAGCGGCTGGCCAGCATCGGGATCAGCGTGAGCGACACCACAGCCGACACCAGCACGGCGATTCCCACCACGGCGGCGAACTCATGGAACAGCAGCCCGA
This sequence comes from Gallionella sp., assembly GCA_024654105.1. GTDB lineage: Bacteria > Pseudomonadota > Gammaproteobacteria > Burkholderiales > Gallionellaceae > Gallionella. The sequence continues at coordinate 7,912 of JANLID010000334.1, forward strand.
TCACACCGGGCATGAAGAAGATCGGGATGAACACCGCGACCAGCGAGAGGGAAATTGAAATGATGGTAAAGCTCATCTCCTTCGATCCTTGCAGCGCGGCCTGCAACGGCAGCATGCCTTTCTCGACGTGGCGCACGATATTTTCGAGCACCATGATGGCGTCATCCACCACCAGACCGACTGCAAGGGTGATGGCGAGCAGCGAAATGTTGTCCAGGCTGTAGCCGAAAACGCGCATCAGCGCCACTGTCCCCAGTAATGATATCGGCAGCGACAGTGCCGGAATCAGGGTGGCGGACGCCTTGCGCAGGAACAGGAATATCACCAGCACGACCAGCGCAATGGTGACCGCCAGCGTGACCTGCACATCATGAATCGCGTTGCGGATTGATACCGAGCGGTCGCTGCGCAGCTTGAGTTGAACCGACGAGGGCATCTGGGCAATGAGTTTAGGCATTGCCGCTTTGATTGCATCCACCGTCGCGACGGTATTGGCGCCAGGCTGGCGCTGCACCGAAAGCGTGATGGCGCGTTCGCCGTTGATCCAGCTTGCCGTCTTCACCGATTCCACGCTGTCTTCGACCACGGCAACCTCGGAGAGCCGCACCGGGTTGCCGCCAGGGGCGGTGGCCACAATCAGGTTGGCAAATGCGGCGGCGTTGCCGAGCTGGCGGTTGGCCTGGATGATGAGCGTCTGGCGCGGCCCTTCGAGCGTGCCGGCCGGGGAGTTGGCGTTGGCGCTACGCATTGCATTTGCAATGTCATCGACAGTCAGGTTGCGTGCCGCGAGCGCCTCCGGCCTTACGCGCACCCTCACGGCAAATTTTTTCTGCCCGTTGATGTTTACCTGCGCCACACCGGGAAGCGTGGAGAGCGTCGGCGAAATAAGATTGTCGGCAAAGCTGTTCAGCTCCGAGAGCGGCATCGAAGGCGATGTCAGGGTGAGGAAAATGATGGGCGAGTCAGCGGGGTTGACCTTGCGATAGGACGGTGGCGAAGTCATCTCGATAGGCAGTGAGCGCTGCGCGCGCAGCAATGCCGCCTGCACATCGATGGAGGCGCTGTCGATGTTGCGCCCCTGGTCGAATTCCAGTGTGATCGAGGTATTGCCCAGCGTGCTGGTCGAGCCGATTACGGCCAGGCCGGAGATGGTGGAAAACTGGCGCTCGAGTGGCGTAGCCACCGAGGAGGCCATGGTATCGGGGCTGGCGCCGGGAAGCGATGCGTTGACCGAAATGGTGGGGGTGTCGTAACCCGGCAACGCGGCAATGGGTATGCCGCCGTAGGCCAGGATACCGGCCAGCACGGCGGAAGCCGACAGCAGCACCGTCATGATGGGACGGCGGATACACAACTCGGAGAGATTCATTGCTTGCCCGCGCTGTTTGTTTCCGCGCCGCCTTTGCCTTGTCTGTCTTCTGTACTCTGTTCTCTGTCTTCTGAAACCACGCTGCCTGGCCTGAGGTTCTGCGCGCCTTCCACGACGACGCGCGTGCCCGGCGCGGCACCCTCAATTACGGCGATACCGTCCTGGATCAGGCGCACATTGACGGGCAGCGATATTACCTTGCGGTCATCACCGATCACGTAAAGAAATTTCTTTTCCGGCCCGGTCTGAACCGCCTGCACGGGGACTGTGACCGCGCTGGCCAGTGTGCGCGGCGCAAGCGTTACCGTGACGAACATGCCCGGCCAGAGGCGGCTGTCCGGGTTGGGGAATTCCGCCTTGAGGCGAATGGTGCCACTTGCGGTATCCACCGCATTGTCGACAAACACCAGATGCCCCTTCAGGGCCGGCTGGCCGGGTAAATCCAGATTCGCGCCGACCGGCACTTTGCCTTTGGCAAAGGCCTGTTGCAAGTCAGCAAGTTCGCGTTCCGGCAACGTGAAGCTGACGTTGATCGGGTCGATTTGCGTGATGTTCACCAGCGCGGCGCCGTTTGGCTGCACCAGGCTTCCCGGATATACCGCAATGGCGCCGGTGCGTCCGGCAATCGGCGCGGCGATCTCGCCGAAACTGCGTGCCACGCGGCTTGCATCCACGGAAGCGTGGTCGATTGCAACCTGGCCGCGCAACACCTCCACCTGGTTCTGCGCCGCATCGAACTCGGCTCGTGAAACGAATTCCTGGCGGAACAGCTCGCGCTGGCGTTCGAGGTTGCGCTCGGCGTTCATCAGGTCGGCGCGATCCTTGATTACCTGCGCCCCGGCCTTGTTGAGGTTGGCGTCCTCGGTGCGCGTGTCGAGGGTGAATAGCCGGTCGCCCTTGCGCACGGATTGCCCCTCCCTGATATGTACGTTCTTGATGGTGGCGCTGATCTGCGGGCGCACCTCGACTGTTTGCAGGGCGGTTACCGTGCCGTTGGCGGTGAGCTTTACCGATATATCGGTCTGCGCAACCAGGGCGCTCACGACCGGAACCGCGCCGGTTTCCTTTGCATTGGCCACGGTGCTCCGGGCGCGCCATATCCAGATGCCTGCGGCCAGCGCGATGAGCAGCATAGCGGTCATCGCGATCCACCTGCGCCGCTTGCTGTGCGCAGAAGATTCTATTTGGGGCATGACTTCCATTTAAAAACCTCGCCTGAGTCTGTTTGTAGGGTGCATTCCAT
>JANLID010000346.1 GCA_024654105.1 Gallionella sp.
GCCTTATCTATGCGATCCTTCATTGTGCGCATAAGATCGCGCGCTTTGTTTTCATTGGGAAGATGGCCGGTGATAGCTGCTTCAGCAGCGCGCAGGCCAATCCCGGCTTGCTGCAAGAGACTGAAAAAAGCCGGGCCTGGGGGCACTTCTTCAGTGTGGCTCATTGTGTCCACAGCTTCTCTGAGTGCTAAGATCCATTGAGTAAGGGGGTTCTTTTTCGCTTCTTCTTGCCTTGCCCAGTGCCATACGCCAGTGAAAGCGCCACCTAAACAAGCCCCATGCAGCATCCCCCGCATTTCGTTATCACTAAAAACGTCGCGGTACCACTCTGAGTTCAAATGTCGAAGGGCATCATTGATCCATTTTGCAATCGGATCGTCCTCTCCTTCTGTCATGAGCTGAGCCAGGTATGCCAAGACATCTATGTGATGCTCCCGGTATTGTTCCACCACGCGATGTTGGATATGCAATGGCGGCAGCGGTACTGGCAGGTTTTCGAACACTTGTTTGGACAAATGACGAAGTATGGCCCCACTAGCCATATCGTCCAGCCAAGCCCTGCACTCACTACTGTCGAGGTAAGCCGCCAAAAAGTGTGGATCCATGCGATCTGGATCGGGTCGTAAAACAAATAACCCATTGGCAGCCACAGCGGCTACCGCCCCGTTGCGGACCACACCACTTTTGCCGATGGTACCTGACTTCGATAGCAGAACATCACCGGCCCGAAGTTTCCACCGGGCGTCGTATGTCGCTGCCGCCTCCTGGGTCAGCCAGGAAGACCCCCTGGTCGCCTGGCCGCGCTGTACATCTCTGATCCGTATGTAAGGAATCGGTTCTTTCCCCTCTGGGGCATCGACCAAATCTGATGATTTGATGGATCTCCCCGCAAGGATGTGGCTACATTCTTTTAAGGGAATGATATCCACCTCGGAACGTAGCGCATTGATGATGCTCATCAGGCTGCTTTGTCCGCGACGTTTGGGCGTGAAATCCCAGTTTACTTCAGCGAGTCCCTCGGGATCGACGTCCCAGCAGTGCTTGCCAGGTATGGGATCCCGAAGTCTTTGCACCATGTCCTCAACCTGGGTTTGCTGAATAGTTGCCGGTTTGGTGCCTTTGCCTTTCTCAAAAAAAGGCTCTGCGTCGAGCATGCGGATACTCTTTGTCGGGCCGCTCCCTCGGAGCACCAGTACGCTGGCCTGAATACCTGTATAGGGTAAAAACACGCCATGAGGCAGCGAAATCACCGCCTCAACGGTGTGTTGCTCCAGCAGCATCCGCCTCAGGCGCTGCTCTGGGCCACCCCGGAACAGGAATCCTTGCGGAACGACGATAACGATCCGGCCATCGGGCCGAAGTTGCGAAAGTGCATGCTGGATGAAGAGTCCGATAGTGTCCGTGGTGCGCACGGGAAAGTGGTCCAGGCCTGCCGAATCAGCTCGCATTCCCCATGGAGGGTTGGCTAAAACCACATCGAAGCCATCGCGCTGCGGGCTATTGGTGGAAGTCCGTTCCAGGCTGTTAGCCAACTCAAGCTGTGGGTCATCGATGCCGGCGAGGACGAGTCGTGTCAGGCCGATTACATAAGCGCTGAGGTTGCGTTCAACACCGAAGATTGCCAGTGCCGGCATGCCGCTTCGGCTAAAACGATCCTTTCCTTTGTGCAGTACATGATCACACGCGGCAGTGAGCAGGCCTGCCGAGCCAAAACACGGGTCGTAGACACGATCTCCGGTTGTGGGTGCTGCTATCTCTATAAGGAACCGGGTGACGGCAACCGGGGTACGGAATTCAGCAGAATGCTTGTCCAGGGATTTGTCGAGCACTGCATCGTAAACATCAAGCAGTGCACGGCGGTCGCCGGGCGTTTCGAAAG
>JANLID010000370.1 GCA_024654105.1 Gallionella sp.
CCGCGTTGCTGATGTTAGCTATTGTCGTAAGGAAAGACTTTTTCGAACTACTGCCCGAAAAAGTCTTTCACTTTATCCATCCAGGATTTGGCGCGCGGGTTGTGGTGTCCGCTGTCGCTTGCATTGATCGTTTCAAACTCGCGCAGCAGTTCCTTCTGCCGTTCAGTCAGGTTCACCGGTGTTTCCACAATCACGTGGCAGTGCAAGTCGCCGTGGCTCGAGCTGCGTACGCCCTTGATACCCTTGCCGCGCAGGCGGAATTGCTTGCCGCTTTGCGTTTCTGCGGGAATTTTAATAAGGGCCTTGCCGTCCAGTGTGGGGATTTCGATCTCGCCGCCCAGCGCGGCGGTGCTGAAGCTGATCGGCATTTCACAATGCAGATCGTTGTGGTCGCGCTGGAATACCGCGTGCGGCTTGATGTGGATCACCACATACAAATCTCCTGGCGGCCCGCCGTTCATGCCATGCTCGCCCTCGCCGGACAGGCGAATGCGGTCGTCGTTGTCGACCCCTGCCGGGATTTTCACCGACAGCGTCTTGTGCTGCTTGATGCGTCCGCTGCCGCTGCAATCCTTGCACGGCGAGGCAATCATCTTGCCGCTGCCGTGGCAGCGCGGGCAGGTTTGCTGAATCGAGAAGAAACTTTGCTGCATGCGCACCTGGCCGTGCCCGCCGCAAGTGGTGCAGGTGGTCGGGCTGGTGCCGGGTTTGGCTCCGGAGCCGTGGCAGGTTTCGCATTCCGCCATGGTTGGTACGCGAATTTGCGTCTCGGTGCCGCGCGCGGCCTGCTCCAGCGTGATCTCCATGTTGTAGCGCAGGTCGGCGCCGCGTTGCACATTGCTGCGTCCGCCGCTGCCCCGCCCGCCGCCGAAAATGTCGCCAAAAATGTCGGAGAAATCAAAGCCTTGTGCACCTGCGCCGCCCGCGCCGAACGGACTGCCGCCGCCCATGCCGCCCGCCTCGAATGCGGCATGACCGTACTGGTCGTAAGCCGCGCGCTTCTGCTCGTCACTCAGCGTCTCATAGGCTTCCTTGGCTTCCTTGAAGTGCTCCTCCGCCTTCGGATTATCCGGATTGCGGTCGGGGTGATGCTTCATCGCCAGCTTGCGATAAGCCTTCTTGATATCTTCGTCCGAGGCGTCGCGGTTGACGCCGAGGACTTCGTAGTAGTCTTTTTTGCTCATAATCTAGGGAGTGGAAAGTGGAGAGTAGGAAGTGGGAATGGGGAGTAGGGTGGGTTCACCCACTTCCTACTCCCCACTTACTACTTTCCTCGAGTTATTTTTTGTCCTTCACCTCGGTAAATTCCGCATCCACCACATCGCCTTCGTCCTTGGCCGGCTCGGTATGCGCGCCGCCTGCTTCGGCATTTTGCGCCTTGGCCTGCTCGGCGGCGTACATCTTCTCACCGAGCTTCTGTGCGGCGGTCGCCAGCGCTTCGGCCTTGGCGTCGATGGCTTCTTTGTCGTCGCCTTTCACCACTTCTTCGGTTTCCTTCAGCGCGGCTTCGATGGCGGACTTTTCATCCGCAGATAACTGCTCGCCATATTCCTTCAGCGACTTCTGCGTGGAGTGGACCAGCGCGTCCAGTTGGTTGCGCGAGGTCACCAGTTCCAAGGCCTTACGGTCGTCTTCGGCATGAGCTTCAGCATCGCTCACCATGCGGTTGATTTCTTCCTCACTCAAACCGGAGCTGGCCTGGATCTTGATCTTGTTTTCCTTGCCGGTCGCCTTGTCTTTCGCCGATACGTGCAGGATGCCGTTCGCGTCGATGTCGAAAGTCACTTCGATCTGCGGCATGCCGCGCGGGGCGGGCGGTATGTCGGACAAATTGAATTGCCCGAGACTCTTGTTGCCGGAAGATATTTCGCGCTCGCCTTGCAGCACGTGGATGGTCACCGCGTTCTGATTATCTTCGGCGGTGGAAAATACCTGCGACGCCTTGGTCGGAATGGTGGTGTTCTTCTTGATGAGCTTGGTCATCACGCCGCCCATGGTTTCGATACCCAGCGACAGCGGGGTCACGTCCAGCAGCAGCACGTCCTTCACTTCGCCTTGCAGCACGCCGCCCTGGATCGCCGCACCGACCGCCACGGCTTCGTCAGGGTTCACGTCCTTGCGTGCCTCTTTGCCGAAGAATTCCTTGACCTTCTCCTGCACCTTGGGCATGCGGGTCTGGCCGCCGACCAGGATCACGTCGGTGATGTCGGACGTGGAAACACCGGCATCCTTCATGGCGATCTTGCATGGCTCGATGGTGCGCGCGATCAGGTCTTCCACCAGGCTTTCCAGCTTGGCGCGCGTGATTTTCACCGCGAGGTGTTTCGGGCCGCTCGCATCTGCGGTGATATAGGGCAGGTTCACTTCGGTCTGTTGTGCGGAAGACAGCTCGATCTTGGCCTTTTCTGCCGCGTCCTTCAGGCGTTGCAATGCCAGCATGTCCTTCTTTAGGTCAATGCCGCTTTCTTTCTTGAATTCATCCACCAGAAATTCGATCACGCGCATGTCGAAGTCTTCGCCACCGAGGAAGGTGTCGCCGTTGGTGGACATCACCTCGAACTGGTGCTCGCCTTCGATCTCGGAAATGTCGATGATGGAAATGTCGAACGTGCCGCCGCCCAGGTCATACACCGCGATCTTGCGGTCGCCTTCCTGTTTGTCCAGGCCGAACGCCAGCGCGGCCGCGGTCGGCTCGTTGATGATGCGCTTTACTTCCAGACCGGCGATGCGGCCGGCATCCTTGGTGGCCTGACGCTGCGAGTCGTTGAAGTAGGCAGGCACGGTAATCACCGCTTCGGTCACCGGCTCACCGAGGTAGTCTTCGGCGGTCTTCTTCATCTTTGCCAGCACTTGCGCAGAAATTTCCGGTGCGGAGATCTCCTTGTCGCGTACTTTTACCCATGCGTCGCCGTTCTTGGCCTTGACGATATTGAACGGGACCATGGCGATGTCCTTCTGCACCATCTTCTCGTCGAAGCGGCGGCCGATCAGGCGTTTCACGCCGTACAGCGTGTTCTTCGGGTTGGTCACAGCCTGACGCTTGGCCGGCGCGCCGACCAGCACTTCGCCGTCCTCCATGTAGGCGACGATAGACGGCGTGGTGCGGGTGCCCTCGGCGTTCTCGATCACCTTGGTCTTGCCGTTTTCCATGATGGCCACGCAGGAGTTGGTCGTGCCCAAATCAATACCGATAATTTTTCCCATAATGCCTTTCCTTTCGTAAATTGGTTAATCCAAAAATCTGCTGTCGCCTAATTGAGGGCGCGCAGCCGTATTTCAAGGGGTTGATACTGAGAAGGGAGAAGAGGGAAGGGATAAGGGTGAAACCCTCACACCGTTTCGGAGAGGCGGGTTAACCCTTCTCTCTTCTCCCTTTACCCTTCTCGTTCTTTATTCCTTCACCTTCGCCACCAGCACCAGCGCCGGGCGCAGCACGCGGTCATTTAGCGCATAACCCTTCTGCATTACGCTGACTACGGTGTTGGCAGGCTGGTCGCTGTCCACCATGCTGATCGCCTGATGCTTGTGCGGGTCGAGCTTTTCGCCAACCGGGTTGATTTCGCTGATGTTGAATTTCTCGAATACGCTGGAGAGTTGTTTCAATGTCAGTTCCATACCGCTTTTGAAGCTTTCCACCGTGGCGGTTTCCACCGCCAAGCCTGCTTCCAGACTATCTTTGACCGCCAGAATTTCGTTGGAAAAACGCTCCACGGCAAACTTCTGCGCCTTGCCGATGTCCTCGGCGGCGCGGCGGCGGATGTTCTCGCCCTCGGCCTTGGCATACATCCACGCGTCATAATGTTCCTGCGCCTTGCGCTCGGCCTCCTTGAGCATTTCCTCCAAGCTGGGCATGACTTCGGCCTTGTTTTCTGCGACGTGCTCCGCAGCCGGGGCGACCCGTTGTTGCTCGATTTGCGGGGTATTTTCCTGTTGTTCCATTTGCCTCTCCTGTTTGCGACTTGGCGGAGGTTGGGGTGAAGTTGTCGTTTTCAAGGGTGGGCGCAGAATTATTTTTGCGGCATGAGATAATGCCATCCATTCGCAAATCGCCCCATCATGTCCTCCACCAAAAACTACTACTGGCGCATCGCCGGTTTCTATTTCTTCTATTATGCCTTCGTGGGGACATTCGCGCCCTACTGGAGCCTGTATCTCAAATCCATTTACTTCAGCGCCATCGAGATCGCCATCCTGATGTCGGTGCAACCGGTGATGCGCATGATCGCGCCGAATCTGTGGGGCTGGCTGGCTGATCGCACCGGCAAGCGGCTGCGGGTGGTGCAGATCGCGGCGACCTTGAGCACGTTGTTCTATCTGGGCGTATTTGCCACCACCAGCTTCTGGAGCATGTTGCTGGTGCTGGGGCTGATGGGCTTTTTCTGGAGCGCTTCGATACCGCTGGTGGAAGCGATCACGTTCACTTGGCTCGGCAAGCGCGTAGCGCGCTATGGGCGCATCCGCTCGTGGGGTTCGGTCGGGTTCATTATTGCCGTGCTGGGATTGGGCTTTGCCTTCGATTACATCGTCATCGGCTGGCTGTTGTGGGCCGGATTGTTCGTCATGCTGGGCATCCTGTTCTTCTCGCGGCTGCTGCCGCATACCGAAGTGCCGGCGCATCACACCGACCATCAGCCGATCCGGAAAATCATGCTGCAACCGCGTGTGCTGGCCTTGTTCGGCGCATGTTTTCTGATGTCCGTCGCACACGGGCCTTATTACACTTTCTTCTCGATCTATCTGGTCGAGCACGGTTACGCGAAGAGCGCGGTAGGCGGGCTGTGGGCGCTCGGCGTGATCTGCGAAATCGGCGTGTTCTTCCTGATGCCCTGGCTGGTGCAGCGTTACGGCTTTGCCCGTATCCTGATCGGCAGCCTTGGCCTCGCCGTGCTGCGCTTTCTGCTGATCGGTTGGGGTGTGGATTTCCTGTTGCTGCTGCTCCTCGCCCAGATGCTGCATGCCGCCACCTTCGGCGCACACCACGCCGCTTCGCTTGGTCTGGTGCATGAGTTTTTTCAGGGGCGCCATCAATCCAGAGGCCAGGCGCTGTTCGGCAGCCTCACTTTCGGCGCGGGCAATATGCTGGGCGGACTGGCCAGCGGCCCGATCTGGCAGCACTATGGTGCGAGTGTGCTGTATTCGTGCAGCGCGGGGGCGGCGTTGCTGGGGTTGCTGTTGATGTGGTGGAAGCTGGGCATGGCGAAAACGCAGCAAGCGACATGATTCTGACTTCATTCCGGTCTATGTAAAGCTAATGGGAAAGTGCTTATACTGTGACCTGAATTTATAGCCCCCGTGTTACATGAACGGGGTATCGAAATGGCTGTAGCTATTCTGCCATCCACTAACCAAGCGAGAACATATGGAACTTAAGTCTGAAAAGATAACCCAAACACAGTCGTCGGAAGCTCGCACGATCCAGCGCAGGCATGCATTCTTTGTAAAGAAAATGTTTGATGAACTGAAGCCTGTACTCCTAGATCAGACCAGAATCTTTGGGGAGGTTGAACGGGAAATCGTTTACTACCGCGATGGAAAGCGATGTGCAGTTTGTAAAGAAGTGATTAGATGGCCAGACCTTGAAATCCATCACATCGAGGAGCATCAAATTGGCGGTTTAACCGTAACTGAAAATGCTGTGTCAGTACATAAGGACTGCCATCCAAAAGGTCAGAAGGCAGTTGATTTCAAGATACAATGGCTAGAAGAAAAATTGAAGGAAAAAGAAAAAAGAGAAGCAGCAAACATAGATGCAGATGAGTTACTCCGGGAGATTGACGAATACCCTTGAGAGCTTAATGAACAAATTGAATCTGACCAAACAGTAAAAAGGAATATGCTGAATGTCGATAGAGTTCCAATGGGACAAGGAAAAAGCCCTACAGAATTTCAAGAAGCATGGTGTTACTTTCGAAGAAGCGGCAACGACTTTCTACGATACGCTGTCAATCACCATTGCAGACTCTGATCACTCAGAGGGCGAAGCTAGATTTCTTCTTCTCGGATTATCGAACCTGTCCCGCCTTCTCGTTGTCTCACACAGCGACAGGGAAACCTCCATCAGAATAATCAGTGCACGTCCCGCAACCAGCAAGGAGCGAAAATATTATGAAGCCAAAAAATGATGATCTCAAACCGGAATATGATTTTTCTCATGGAACGAGAGGGAAATATATTTCACGACTTGCCGAAGGAGCGAATATTGCCGTATTGGACAGCGATGTAGCGTCAGTATTTCCAGACTCGGTCGCAGTTAATGAAGCCTTGCGTGCGCTGGCACAAATCATTCAGTCTAGTTCCGGAAAACGCTCTCCTAGGCGCGTAAAACACACGTAAATTATTCGATAGAGACCGACAATTTCCAGTGCCCAGATTTATCTCTTCGGGCGCACCATTAACCCAAATTATCCATTAGGCGAAAATAAGCAAAAAAGGCCGTTCGTGGTGAGCTTGTCGAACCATGAATTGCCCTTCGACAGGCTCAGGGCGAACGGTTTTTCTTCTAATGAACAATCCGGGATTAAGAAAGAAATGAGAACAGAGTATTCAGTTGCCAGATTTATTCGAGCTGGCGAGCCAAGCGCATCCTTCGACATAGCCATTCGACTAGCCTGTCAAAAGACGACAGTCAAGTCGCTGGTTATCAGGACGAACGGTTTGTGGGGCTAATTAACGGTGTTTCTATAGGCTGCCAAGCCGCCCCTGTTGTGGCATAATCGCGCGCTCCAAAAAAAGCGAAATGACATGGGCGCGCAAACTCTTTACGACAAACTCTGGGATGCTCACGTGGTGCGGCAGGAAGCCGACGGCACCGCGTTGATCTATATCGACCGCCATCTGGTGCATGAAGTGACCAGTCCGCAGGCATTCGAGGGGTTGAAGCTGGCCGGGCGCAAGCCGTGGCGCATTGCTTCGATTCTGGCGGTGGCCGATCACAACGTGCCGACAACCGGGCGGGCGCAGGGCATTGCCGATCCGGTTGCGCGTTTGCAGGTGGAGACGCTGGACAGCAATTGCGCCGAGTACGGCGTGACCGAATTCAGGATGAATGATGTGCGCCAGGGCATCGTGCATGTGATCGGGCCGGAGCAGGGCGCGACGCTGCCGGGCATGACGGTAGTGTGCGGCGATTCGCACACCAGCACGCACGGTGCGTTCGCCGCGCTGGCGTTCGGCATCGGCACTTCCGAAGTCGAGCATGTGATGGCGACGCAGTGTTTGCTGATGAAAAAATCCAGAGCCATGCAGGTAGTGGTGGAAGGCGCATTGGGCAAGGGCGTAACCGCCAAGGACATCGCGTTGGCGGTGATCGGCAAGATCGGCACGGCGGGCGGCACCGGCTATGCGATTGAATTTGCCGGCAGCACGATCCGCGCGCTGTCGATGGAAGGGCGCATGACATTGTGCAACATGGCGATCGAAGCGGGCGCGCGCGCCGGCATGATTGCGGCGGACGACACCACGATCAACTACCTCAAGGGGCGCCCGTTCGCGCCGCAAGGCGAGCTGTGGGACAAGGCGGTGGCCTATTGGCGCACCTTGCACAGCGACGCGGGCGCGCAGTTTGATAAGGTGGTGCGCCTCAATGCCGCCGAGATCAAGCCGCAAGTGACCTGGGGCACGTCGCCGGAAATGGTGGTGGCGGTGGACGGGCGCGTGCCTGACCCGGCAACCATGACTGATCCGGTGAAGCGCGAGGGCGCGGAGCGCGCCTTGCTTTACATGGGGCTGGCGGCGAACACGCCGATCACGGAAATCAATATCGACAAGGTGTTCATCGGTTCCTGCACCAATGCGCGCATCGAGGACATGCGCGCTGCCGCCGCTGTCGCGAAAGGCAAGCAGGTTGCGCCGAACGTAAAGCTGGCGATGGTGGTGCCCGGTTCCGGCCTGGTGAAGGCGCAGGCGGAAAAAGAAGGCCTGGACAAGATATTCATCGCGGCCGGTTTCGAGTGGCGCGATCCGGGCTGCTCGATGTGCCTGGCGATGAACGACGATAGGTTAGAATCCGGCGAGCGTTGCGCTTCGACTTCCAACCGCAACTTCGAGGGACGGCAAGGGCAGGGCGGGCGCACCCATCTGGTGAGTCCGGAGATGGCGGCGGCGGCGGCGATTGCCGGACATTTTGTCGATGTGAGCGTTGATTAAAAAGGAGATGACGATGAAAGCAGTTGCATTGTTTTTGGCGGCGTTGGTGTTGGCGGGTTGTAGTACCGTGGAAGGCCTGGGCAAGGATATCCAGAAGGGTGGCGAACAACTGGAGAAGGCAGCGACCAAGTAATGGATGCCCCTGTAAATCCATTTTGCGGGCGAATCGCGGTGTCGCGTGCTCGTTCGCTCCTCGCCTATCTACCAGATATGTCTCGTCGCTCACTGTGCGGCTCCTTGCGCTTCATCCCGCAAAATAAATTTCTAGAGGCACCATAAAATGCGGAAATTTACCTTACTCGATGGTTTGGTCGCGCCGCTGGATCGCGCCAACGTGGATACCGATGCGATCATCCCAAAGCAGTTCCTGAAGTCGATCAAGCGTTCCGGTTTCGGCCCGAATGCGTTCGACGAATGGCGTTACCTGGATCACGGCGAGCCCGGCATGGATAACTCCAAGCGTCAGGCCAATCCGGATTTTGTGCTGAACCAGCCACGCTATCAAGGCGCGCAGATATTGCTGGCACGCGAAAATTTTGGCTGCGGTTCATCGCGCGAACATGCGCCGTGGGCGCTGAAAGACTACGGCTTCCGCGCCATCATCGCGCCGAGTTTTGCCGATATCTTCTTTAATAACTGCTTCAAAAACGGCTTGCTGCCGATCCGCCTGGCTGCGGAAAAAATGGATGCGCTGTTCAAGGCCGTGGCGGCGAATGTCGGCTACAGGCTGGTGATCGATCTGGAGCAGCAGACCATCACTGCGCCGGACGGCGCGGTGTATGATTTCGAGGTGGACGCCTTTCGCAAGCATTGTCTGTTGAATGGATTGGACGACATCGGCCTGACCCTGCAGCATGTAGGCGAGATCAAGGCGTTCGAGGCGAAACATCGTGCGGCGCAGCCGTGGCTGTAAGAGGCGGAAGTAGGAAGTGTGGGTGGGTTTTCCACTATCCACTCCCCACTTCCTGTTTTTCAGAATTTATTAGGAATTTGAAATGAAGATTGCAGTATTGCCCGGTGACGGCATCGGACCGGAGATCGTCGCACAGGCGGCGAAAGTGTTGGAAGTATTGCGCCGCGACGGCCTGAAGATCGAACTGGAATACGCGCATCTCGGCGGCGCGGGCTACGACGCGGCAGGAGACCCATTTCCGCCTGCAACCGAAAAACTGGCGCATGCCGCCGACGCGGTACTGCTCGGCGCGGTGGGCGGTTACCAGTACGATACATTGCCGCGCCCGCTGCGTCCGGAGCAAGGCCTGCTGCGCATCCGCAAAGGCTTGGGACTGTTCGCCAACCTGCGCCCGGCGCTGGTGTATCCCGAACTGGTGAATGCGTCCAGCCTGAAACCGGAACTGGTGTCCGGGCTGGACATCATGATCCTGCGCGAACTGACCGGCGATATTTATTTCGGCCAGCCGCGCGGCATCCGCACACTGGATAACGGCGAGCGGCAGGGCTTCGACACCATGTACTACAGCGAGTCGGAAATCCGCCGCGTGGCGCATGCCGGTTTCCGGATCGCGCTGAATCGTGGCAAAAAACTGTGTTCGGTGGACAAGGCCAACGTGCTGGACACCAGCATGTTCTGGCGCGAAATCGTGACCGAGGTGGCGCAGGAATATCCGGCGGTCGAGCTGTCGCACATGTACGTGGATAACGCCGCGATGCAACTGGTGCGCGCGCCCAAGCAATTCGATGTAATCTTGACCGGCAATATCTTTGGTGACATTCTGTCCGACGAAGCCTCGATGCTGACCGGATCCATTGGTATGTTGCCGTCCGCCTCGCTGGATGCGAATAACAAGGGGCTTTACGAACCGTGCCACGGCTCGGCGCCGGACATTGCGGGCAAGGACATCGCCAATCCGCTGGCGACTATCCTGTCGGCGGCGATGATGATGCGTTACACTTTTGCGCGTGAAGATATCGCGCAGCGCATCGAAGCGGCGGTGCGCAAGACGTTGCAGCAAGGCTTGCGTACCGGCGATATCGCCGAGGCAGGGATGCGGAAGATCGGTTGCGCGGCAATGGGTGATGCGGTGGTTGCGGCGCTGTAGGGGCGAATTCATTCGCCCAGGCGGAGCAGATTGCGTGCGAATAAATTCGCACCTACAAAATAAGTCAGGTTTTGGAGAGTATCAGATGAGCAAGCAATACGACGTATGCATATTGGGCGCAACCGGCGCGGTGGGCGAGGCGATGCTGGCTATCCTGGAGCAGCGAGAGTTTCCGGTGCGCAATCTTTATCCGCTGGCTTCCAGCCGTTCGGCGGGTTCAAAAGTGACCTTCAATGGCAAGGATATTGAAGTGATCGACGTGGAAGGATTCGATTTCTCCAAAGCGCAAATCGGCCTGTTCTCGGCGGGCGGCAGCGTGTCGGAAAAGTACGCACCGCTCGCTGCGGCCGCCGGCTGCGTGGTGATCGACAATACCGCGCACTTCCGCTACGACCGCGATATCCCGCTGGTGGTGCCGGAAGTGAATCCGCATGCCATCGCGCAATACAAGAATCGCGGCATCATTGCCAACCCGAATTGCTCGACCATCCAGATGCTGGTGGCGCTCAAGCCGATTAAAGATGCGGTGGGTATCGCGCGCATCAATGTGGCGACTTATCAGGCGGTATCCGGCACCGGCAAGGAAGCGATTGACGAACTCGCCGAGCAAACCCGTGCGTTGTTTAACCATCAAGATGTGAAGGCAGAGGTCTACCCGAAGCGCATCGCCTTC
>JANLID010000373.1 GCA_024654105.1 Gallionella sp.
GTCGGTGATTCTGCCCAGACTACTTCGAGCATCAGCCGTTACTTCGCCGCATCCCGAACGCCTCATTCGCGCGGCTGTACTTTGTGGCTAATCAGGTGAGCCTTTGAGCAACACAGTTATGCCGAGCGCAGTAGTTTTGCAGCACCTTGTTAGCGGCCTGTATGCAATTACGCCAGATGAGCAAAATACGGCGGAGTTACTGCGCAAGGTGCGTCTGGCGTTGTTGGGCGGAGCACGGATTTTGCAGTACCGCAACAAGACTGCTACTGCGGCATTGCGCTTGAAGCAGGCGCAGGCGTTGCGCGAATTGACGCGTGAATTCGCCGTGCCGCTGATCGTCAACGACGATACGGCGTTGGCGCAGCAAGCAGATGCGGACGGTGTGCATCTGGGCGGCGTTGACGGTAGCGTGGTGGATGCGCGGGCAGTATTGGACGGCAGCAAACTCATTGGTGTCTCTTGCTATAATCGCCTGCCGCTGGCGCAAGATGCGGTGCGGCAAGGCGCGGATTACGTGGCGTTCGGCAGCTTCTTCGCTTCCACGGTGAAGCCGGGGGGGGTGGTGGCGACACCGGATTTATTGCGGCAGGCGCGCCGTGAGTTGAATGTGCCTATCGTTGCCATCGGTGGCATCACGCCGCAGAATGGCGCGCAATTGCTGGAAGCAGGCGCGGATGCACTGGCGGTAATTTCGGCGGTATTTGCCGCGCCGGATATTAAAGGCGCAGCCAAAGAATTTTTTAATTTATTTGAACAAGGTAAAGCAGCATGACTTCGCATAATCAAGAACTCTTCGATGAATCCCAGAAAGTCATCCCGGGAGGGGTGAATTCGCCGGTGCGCGCGTTCCGCTCGGTCGGTGGCACGCCGCTGTTTTTTCAGCGCGGCCAGGGCGCTTACGTGTGGGACGCGGACGGGAAAAAATACACCGATTACGTGGGTTCATGGGGACCGATGATCGTCGGGCATTGCCATCCCGAGGTGGTCAAGGCAGTGCAGGATGCTGCGGCGCAGGGACTGGGTTTCGGCGCGCCGACAGCGGCGGAACTGGAACTGGCGAATTTATTATGCAAACTGTTGCCGAGCCTGGAGATGGTGCGCCTGGTCAGCTCCGGCACCGAAGCCACGATGTCGGCGATCCGTTTGGCGCGCGGCTTTACCGGGCGTTCGCGCATCGTCAAATTCGAAGGCTGTTATCACGGCCATTCCGACGGGTTGCTGGTCAAGGCCGGTTCCGGCGCGCTGACTTTCGGCCAGCCGAGTTCGTCCGGTGTGCCGGCCGAGATCGCGGCGCTGACCACGGTGCTGGACTACAACGATGCTGCCGGGCTGGAGCGCGCCTTTGCCGCGATGGGCAACGAAATCGCGGCGGTGATCGTCGAAGTGGTGGCTGGCAACATGAATCTGGTTACGCCCAAGCGCGAATTCCTGGATGCAATGCGCAACCTGTGCACCAAACATGGCACGGTGCTGATCCTCGACGAGGTGATGACCGGCTTCCGCGTCGGACTGCAAGGTGCACAAGGCTATTACGGCATCAAGCCCGATCTGGTTACGCTGGGCAAGGTGATGGGCGGCGGCTTGCCGGCGGCGGCCTTCGGCGGGCGGCGCGACATCATGCAATGTCTGGCGCCGCTGGGCGCGGTGTACCAGGCGGGCACCTTGTCCGGCAATCCGGTCGCGGTGGCGGCCGGGCTTGCTACACTCAAGCTGGTGCAGCAAGCCGGTTTCTACGAACGCCTGTCGCAATTGGCGAAACAGCTCACCGAAGGCCTGACCGCCGCAGCGCAGAAGCGCGGCATCCCGTTCTGCGCGCAATCCATAGGCGGCATGTTCGGCCTGTATTTCAACAAAGCGTTGCCGGCCAGTTACGCCGAGGTGATGAGCTGCGACAAGGAAGCGTTCAACCGCTTCTTCCACGCCATGCTGAATGCGGGTCATTACCTCGCACCGTCGGCGTTCGAGGCGGGCTTCGTTTCCGCCGCACATAGCGATGCGGATATCGCCGCGACGGTCGCCGCCGCCGACAAGATTTTCGCTGGCTGGTAATGATGGAAGCCTCAAATTCCATTTTCAAATCATGTAGGGTGCATTCCATGCACCACCGCTATTGGTGCATGGAATGCACCCTACATGGTTATTGCTGGTAATGGGGCTGTTTTCGCAGGCGGTGTTCTACACCACCGTCAATCATCTGAAAGATTTGCCGCAACACGGCGGCAAGGAAGTGGCATTCGTCGGCCGCTCCAATGCGGGCAAGTCGAGCGCGATCAACACGCTGGCCAACCATGTGCGTCTGGCCTACACCAGCAAGACGCCGGGGCGCACCCAGCACCTCAATTATTTTTCGCTCGGCGACAACAAATTTCTGGTGGACTTGCCCGGCTACGGCTACGCCAAGGTGCCGCCGGACGTGCAGCGGCATTGGGAACAACTGCTGAGCAAGTATCTGCAAACCCGCGAGGAACTAGCAGGGCTGGTGATCATCATGGACGCGCGCCACCCGCTGACCGAACTGGACGAAGCCATGCTGGACTGGTTCGCGCCGACCGGCAAGCCGGTGCATGTCCTGCTGACCAAGTCGGACAAGCTCGGCAGGCAGCAAGCCACATTGACCCTGAATCGCGTAAAATCGCATCTGGCCGAACATTTTAGTTCCGGCCTCACGCCCGCTTGCGGGCGTGAGGCTTCTCTGAAACTTCG
>JANLID010000381.1 GCA_024654105.1 Gallionella sp.
CGCCAAGCCCGCGCGAGATTGACCGATGGATTGAATTCGGCACCCGCAAACTGTGGTTCTACGATCAACAGGGCATGGTGAGTGCTGAAAAAATCAGGAACGTAATCCGTTACTGCGCCGAAGAACTGCACATCACGCAGTTTGTGATTGATTCGCTGATGATGCTCGCGGTGGACCGAGACGATTACGACGCGCAAAGCCGCTTCCTTGGCGAATTGAAGGCGCTGGCGAAGGACACGAAATGCACGGTCCACCTTGTTGCGCACATGCGAAAACGCGAGGGCGCGAAAGGTGAGGAACAACCGGGCAGTGCGCACGATATTGCGGGCGGGCATGAAATTGCCAGCAAGGCCGATTACATCTTCAACGTCTGGCGCGACAAGGCTAAGAAGGTGGCCGGAAATCCTGAATGCGTGCTGTGTGTTGAGAAGCAGCGCGGTCGAATTAATTGGCTCGGTCGCCTATCACTGAACTTTCACGCTGGCTCGCGCCAGTACATCGAGGGCATGAATCCAATGTGTTTCTGGTCTGATTGGGCTCAACAACCCATCGAAGATGGCGAGGCTTTTTGATGGCCGATGGTTGCCTTGGTTGTCTGTATATCGAAACTGCGCCAGTCACGTTACGCGACGGCCGCGTTGTGTGTAGTAGTTGCGAAGACTGGCGCCTCGAAACCGAAGCTCGCATGGTGGTGAAGATGGAAGGCAAGGCAGCGCGAGCGGAATATTTGCAGGGCGTAGAAAAGCAGCGCGGGAAAGCTGCTGGCGACTTGTTGCGTGATGAGGTGCGTGAACAGTGGAAAACGGGAAAATTATGAGCGAACGTTGGGATAGTCACTTCCTTGAATCCGCGCTGCACAAGTCGCGGATGTCCAAGGACCCGTCTACGCGCGTTGGGGCTGTGATCGTAGGACCGGACAGAGAGGAACGGTCTTCCGGCTTCAACGGCCTGCCGCGCGGCATCGCTGATACACCGGAACGTCTTGGCGACCGCGATACAAAGCTGAAACTGATCGTCCACGCCGAACTGAATGCGATCTGCAACGCGGCGCGCATCGGCGTGTCCGTCAAAGGCTGCACGCTGTATCTAGCCGCAACCGACGACACCGGCCTCGTATGGGGTGGACCGCCATGCACGCGCTGCACCGTGGAACTAATCCAGGCCGGAATCAGTGAGATTGTGTCCTACCCATTCAAGTCTGTACCGTCGCGCTGGAAAGACGACATCGAGTTCGCGCGATTAATTCTTACCGAAGCAGAAATTATCTACCGAGAATTGCGGGCGGCGGTGGCGGAAGTGGGGAAGGCATGAACTGGTCTGAACCCATGATTGCCCGTCAGCTGGCCCGCGAGATATTTCAGCGCAAGTGTGTCGTCATGGTGCCGAATTGCTCGTGGACGGGCTACGAGTGCGACTTGCTGGTGGTGACAACCGATCTGAGGATTATTGATGTCGAGGTCAAGATCAGCCGCGCCGATCTGCGCATCGACTTGAAAAAGGACAAGTGGTGGCATTGGCTGCGCTGGGATCAACGTGTGGACGGCGAGACACAGCGCCAACGCCGTGACTGGCCGGCTAAGGTCTGGAAGCATTACTACGCCATGCCCGCCGAGATTTGGCGTTCAGAGCTTCTTGACAAGATACCGGCAACCAGCGGCGTGATTCTGTGCAAGCCGTGGCGTGACAGTGCGCTGCGTGAAAGTAAAAGCGAGTTTACGGCGAGGGTAGAGAAACGGGCAAAGCCTTGCCGAGACGCGGTGAGGATTACGACTGCCGATGCCGTCGATATTGCGAGATTAGCCAATTTGCGCATGTGGGATGCCCTGGCTGATTTGGAGCGCATGGCTCGCAGCCAGAACATTGCGGTGGCCGCATGAGACTTTTAACCGCCGCCCAAGTTGAAGCCCAGAACGCGAAGCTGAAAAATACAAAAGAGGCGGAATGGTGCAGAAAACAAAGAGCCGCCGATCCAAAAAGATTTAGAGCGGCAGTCGCAAAATGGCAGGCTAAGAATCCAGAAAAAAGGAAGGCAATAAAGAAAAAATTCTATTATGCCAATCGGGAAAAGATGCTTGAGACTGCCGCAAGGTATAGAAAAAATAATCCAGAAAAAATATTGTTGTTGAGACTGAAAAACAAAGAAAAACATAAAAAGGGGAAAGAGAAATTCATGCTATTGCATCCTGATGCGCGGCGCATTTGGAACCATAACAGAAGAGCAAAAATAGCCGAGCAAGGGGGCCGGGTATCCGCTGGATTGGTTGCGAAGCTTTTCAAGTTACAACGTGGCAAATGTACATGTTGTAAGAGATCACTTAACAATGATTATCATCTAGATCACGTGGTGCCGATTTCTTTAGGTGGAGCAAATGAGGACTGGAATATGCAGTTGCTCCATAGCGAATGCAACCTGAATAAAGGGAAGAAGCACCCCGTAGTATTCATGCAGGAAAGGGGGTTTTTGTTATGACTCGTTGGTTCACTAACGAGGATATAGCTGAACTGCAAGCAAAAATGAAGATTTGGCGCACTTCCGGCAAAATCACCACCCACCGGCTAGGCAATGAGGGCGAAGTGGCCGGGATTGACCGCAGGGCCGCACGGCCGCCACGCCAGGGCGCAAACAAGGGGAGGGCAGTACCCCAAGGTAGGGTGGACCCCGCAATCGCCCCAAACGCCCTAAAACAGGCCGTAGCGGTCCTTTTACTGCCCTACCCGCCATCGGTTAATCATTACTGGCTGCTGAATTGCGGCGGTGGGAGGCGGATCTGCGATGCCGGCAAGAGATTCCGGCTGGCGGTTCAGCTCATCATGAACCGATCGGGCGTGGAAAGTATGCCCGGACGGCTGAGTGTGGAGATCATTGCAAGCCCACCGGACAAACGGCGCCGAGATGTGGATAACTTACTCAAGGCTATCCTTGATGCACTGCAACATGCCGGATTGTATGCGGACGACAACGCAATTGACGTACTGAAAATCTGTCGTGGCGACGTGATTAAGGGTGGATCGCTGCTGGTGAAGGTTGAACGGGCGCTGGACTTGAAGCGATGATTGCTAATTAGGAGAAATGAGCATGAGCGTAAAGGACCCTGTCCTAACCGTTGGTTTTGACAAGAATGGAGAAGCTGAGTTTGGCGTGCGATGTACGGTGTGTGATCTGACTTCCGAAAAGATGAAAGAACTACGCGCCATGATTTCGGTAGCAATAGGGATAATGGAAAAAATGTGGTTTGAAGAACAAATGAGAAAGCCAGAGAATGCTTGTGCCGACGCAACGGTTAGACGCGCGCAAGTTTGAATGGTGACGGATAGGGCAGTTGCTGAAGCGATGAGGCCAACCTACCAGACTCGCAAGATCCGCCTCGTCGGCACGCTCCAGTTGGAGACCGCCGAGAACATGATCCGCAACGCGCCCCTGGATTCGGAGCGTCCGCTCGAACTGATCCTGCGCGAAGAATCCAAGGGCAGACGGCTGGATCAGAACGCGGCGATGTGGGCCGGGCCGCTACGTGACATTGCCGAGCAGGCATGGGTGGATGGCAGGCAGTTCGTTGCCGAAGTCTGGCACGAGCATTTCAAGCGCAAGTACCTGCCTGAAAATGACGACCTAGAACTGGCGCTGCTCGTTAAGAACCCCGAAACCTACCGCAAGTGGGATGTAACGCCTCGGGGCGATCAGGTACTGGTTGGCAGTACGACACAGCTTACCGAGCGCGGTTTTTTCATTTACATGCAGCAGATCGAGGCCGATGGTGCGGGCCTGGGGGTTGAGTTTCACGTAGTGCCAGTGAGGACTGCAGCATGAAAAAAACCATCGCTTGGTGGGCTTGGAATTACGTAGTTATGT
>JANLID010000393.1 GCA_024654105.1 Gallionella sp.
CTTTCCGGGTAAGGGTTCATGTTGGCCAGTTGCGCGATCAATCCGGCGCGTTGCGTGAGGCTCTCACCCATGCCGACGATGCCGCCGCTACAGATATTCATCCCGGCATTGCGCACCCGCTCCAGCGTATCCAGCCGGTCCTGATAATCGCGTGTGCTGATGATGTTGCCGTAAAATTCCGGCGCAGTATCCAGATTGTGGTTGTAGTAATCCAGCCCGGCAGCGCGCAATTGCTCGGTTTGCTCATCATTCAACATACCCAGCGTCGCACAGGTTTCCATCCCCAGGCCGCGCACCGCTTTGACCATTTCCACGACGCTGGCCATGTCCTCGTCGCTGGGTTCGCGCCATGCCGCACCCATACAAAAGCGCCCGGCGCCTTTTTGCTGTGCGGCACGCGCGGCCTCCACCACTGCGCTCACCTCAAGCATCTTGCGGTCTTCCACACCGGTGGAATTAAATGCCGATTGCGGGCAATAGCCGCAATCCTCGGTGCAACCACCAGATTTGATCGACAGCAAGGTGGAAAGCTGCATCGCATTCGGGTCAAAATGCTCGCGATGAATTTGCTGCGCGCGGTACAGCAGGTCGGCGAATGGCAGTTTGAACAGGGCTTCCACATCGGACACGCTCCAGCGTTGTGGCGTAGCAGTTTTCTTGGCGGGACGAATAAATTCTTTGGTCTGGGTATTCATGGCAGCTTAATTCTAATTTGCGTTATAAATGATAATGATATGGTAGGGTGCGTTCTACGCACCATAACCAATGACTTGGCTGTCGTTTTTGGACAGCCTAGTCAGATGGCTAGCAGCTTCACCAGATGGCAATGGTGCGTAGAACGCACCCTACGTATGATTCGGGGTGAACGAAAGCGGCGCATCATCCTTGAAAGGGCGGTAGTTTGTCAATTTTACGCAGCACTATTTTGAACATCCGTACAGAAATTAAGCGGATACTACCCACCCAGCCCTGCGTGCTATGCGGCAGCATGAGTCGTGACGGGCTGTGGTGCGCATCCTGCGACGGCGCTTTGCCCTGTCTTGATGCGGCGCATTGTCCAAGCTGCGCCCTGCCGACGCCAGGTGGTGAAATATGCGGGCAATGCCTGAAACATCCGCCGTTATTCGCCCGTACCACTGCCGTGTTCGGCTACAGCTTCCCGCTCGATAAGCTGGTCCAGGCAATGAAATACGGCGAGCAGCTCGCCCTGGCACCCGCCTTTGCAGAAAAGCTGGCGCGCCGCATCGATCCCGCCAATTTGCCGGATTGCGTCATTCCGATGCCGCTGCACCCGAACAAACTGCGCGAGCGCGGCTTCAATCAATCACAACTGCTCGCCGCCAAAATCGCCCGCGAATTTGATCTTGAACTGCTGCCGCATGCCTGCCGGCGGGTGCGCGACACCTCACCGCAATCTGCCTTGCCGTGGAAGGAGCGCAAGAAAAACGTACACGGTGCGTTTTGTTGCGATGCAGATTTAACCGGAAAACGCGTCGCGCTGGTGGATGACGTACTGACCACCGGCGCCAGCCTGAATGCGCTCGCCGAAACGGTGCAGAAACGTGGCGCGGTTGAGATCAGCGCGTGGGTGGTGGCGAGGACGCTGCCGCGCTCAGAAAACAGATGACAGAGGGCAGAATTTGTGTGCCGCTGCGCGGCGTAGTTAAAAAATCGCGGCGCAGCCGCGACAACACCTCTGTCTTCTATCTTCTGTCATCTGCCCTCTGAAAATCAAAGTTCTTTGATTTTCATCTGCACAAACGCCCGCAACTCGGGGCTGAGTGTTTGCGACTCGAGCGCGCGTCTGTATGCATCCCGGGCATCATCAGTACGCTGCGCCGCCTGCAAGGAAATGCCGTAGCCCATCAGCCAGATGCCGTTATCCGGAACAAGTTGCAGCGCAATCTGGTAATGAGTAATTGCTTCCTTTTGCCGGTTCTGGCGCTGCAGCAATGCAGCAAAAAACGCGTGATAATCGGCCTGCCGTTCCGCCTGGATCAAGGTTTTTTCCAGTGTTGCCGTTGCCAGTTCAACCGCGCCGCGCTCCACCTGCAAACGCGCCAGCAGCATGGCGAATCCGGTGCGCTCGGGCTTTACCCCTAGTCCGTCCTGCAACACACGCTCGGCCTCCGCGCCGCGCTTCCCTTCCAGCAGCAAAGCGACCAGCGCCTGGCGCGCCGCATCATGCCCCGCATCCAGCCGCAACGCCGCCTCATAACCCGCCAGCGCATCGGCGATACGCCCCTGCTGCATCAATGCAACCGCCTTGCGAAATTCCGCATCGGCATGTTGTGCAGGGCTGATTTGTTTCAGCGGCAACGTGTCCCCCGATGGCTGAACGGCAGTTTTCTCATCGGTACTGGCGACTTGTGCCGGCGGCGGCATGCCCGATTTCCTGTTTGACTTTGCCGGCGCGCCTGCCGCTGGTATAACTTTTGCTGAGTCTTGCCGATGGTCTGCAGAAGCAGAGCTTGCCGCAAGCCCTTCAACCCCGCCTGGCGCAACACTGTTTTTCGATTCCCGCAGGCTGGAAGGCAACGGTATCGAACTCAATTCAAAACTCAACCGCGAGGCGGGCAAAAGCATCTCCACCACCTGTGGCTCCTCGATTGCGTTTGAAACGGCGTGAGGTGGAACAGCGGAGGCCGGCGCAACGGCCGCTATGACAGATGGCCGGTATTGCGCGACGCTCATTGCCACAACATCCGGTTTACGCGACTGTATCCATTGCCACACGGCAACTCCGATTGCCAGCACCAACCCCAGCATCAGCAACGGCATGGCGGACTTGCGCTTGATAGACGGTACGGCGCGCACCATGGTCTGCTCTGGCGCGCCATGCGCACCACGCTGTTCGAGCTGATTAAGCACCTGGTTGATGACACTCATTGCAACACTATCCAGGCGACAACCAATGAAGTGGCCACTGCCACGCCAGCCAGCACCCAGGGTAACCAATCGCGACGCACTTCCGGCGTATCGGCTGCCGCATCACGAATGTGTTTGGGCAACACCTGCTGCCTGCCTTCACCAAACGCCAGCATCAACGCCTTGTGCGCGATGATATTGACCAGCCGCGGCGTGCCGCCGGTGATGCGATGCAGTTTGCTCACCGCGCCCCGACTGAATAATGTCTCACCGGCAAATCCGGCGATCCCCAAACGATGCCGCAAATAACGCTCCAGCTCATCCCCGTTCAATCCATGCAGATCGCACTGAAAGCTGATGCGCTGACGCAATTGACGTATTGAATGGTGGCGCAACCGCTCGTTCAATTCCGGCTGACCAAACAACACTACCTGCAACAGCTTGCGTTTCTCGGTTTCGAGATTGGTCAGCAAGCGCAATACTTCCAGACTTTCCAGCGGCATCGCCTGCGCCTCATCCAGGCACACCAGCGCGCGCTGCCCGTTGCGCGCACAATCCAGCAGGGCGCGCGTCAAGCCTTTCAGCAACAGATGCTGATCGACATCTTTCTCCAGCGGGACACGGAACTCCTCCGCCAATGCCAGCAACAGGCTGCGCGGCTCGAGGTACGGGTTGGGAATATAAGCGGTGATAAAGCGCGGCGCGGACGGCGCATCGACCGCCTGATCCTGCGTGCCGATCAGCGTGGTAGCCTGCCGCCCCTGATTCAGCGTAGCGAGGAACTTGCGGCACAGCAATGTTTTACCATGGCCCACCTCGCCGGTGATCTTGATGAACCCCTCGCCATTGCGCGCCGCGACCAGCAAAGTATTGAGCGCCTCCTGATAGCTGGTGCAGGCGAAGAAAAAACTGGTATCGGGAGTCAGTCCGAAGGGTGGTTCACGTAAGCCGAAGTGTCGTAGATACATCTCACTGCTTGGCAGCAGAACCCGTCATGCCGTTGAAGCGGTCACGGCTGTGCGTGATGTCATCCGACCAATCCTTGTCGCTATCTACAACGGTTGGCTTCAACAGAATCACCAGCTCGCGCTTCTCATTGCGCTTATTGGTTTGCCCGAATAGCGGACTCTTCGACAAACCGGGCAAACCGGACTGATCGTCAAAAGTCGCCTGGCGCATCAGCCCGCCGATGGCGACAATTTGTCCGTCCCTGGCGCGCACGATGCTGTCGGTTTCGGAGACCGAGCTGGAGGCCAGCGGCAGATTCAGTACCCCGCCGACACCGCCCACATCCACGGTTTTGTTTACCGTGCTGACCAAACTCACCGAAGGATGGATATGCAAAATAATCTCATTGTTCTGGTCGATACGCGGCGTCACGTCCAGAGCAATGCCGGAAAAGAATGGTTGCAGCGTCACGCTCGGAGTGGAAGTGGTTGCCGTACCGGTGGTGGTAGTGGTGGAAACATTGGTGACAAAGAACTCATCCGTCCCCACTTTCAGCACCGCCTTCTGGTTGTTCAGCGTAGCGATGCGCGGACTGGACAATACATGCACATTGCCCTGCGACTCCAGGAAACTCAATAGCGCGGCAAAGTTATTGGTTTGAAATGCCATGCCGAACATCGTTCCCGCAGTTGCAGCGTTTGCAGCGTTGCTAATCAAGGTGGCGCCCGGTATTGCCGAGAGTGTCTGATTGGAAATCGCGGTGGCCGTCCCATTTGCCGCATTGGCACTCAGTGTCGTTCCGGGGCCTATTTGCCCGAATGACCCCCTGCTTGTCGGGCTGGTTTTTAGATTGCCGAAGCCGGCCCAATTTACGCCGGACTGATAACCATCGTTCAACTGCACCTCGACGATCTTCGCTTCAAGGATCACCTGCCGTTCAATGGAAATCTGCGATGCCTTGAGATAAGCCGTGACATTCTTCAGTTCATCCGGCATGGCGCGTACCACGATCACGCCCGACATCGGGCTCACTACCACGCTGCGCCCCTTTTCATTACCGACGATTGCTTGCAGCGATTTACTCAACTCATCCCAGAAGTCGGCGCTGCTGGTCATAGTCACCTTGCTGCTATCCTGGGCGCGGCCTGTGCCGCCCGTTGTAGTAGTCGAAGTTGTGGTGCTCGTTGAACCGCCCGTAGAGTTATCCGAAACCGAGCCGGACGTGACGCGCAACGAGGAAGTCCCTGAGCGCAACCCGGTCAGATAATTCACCTGAAAAATCCGCATCTGCACGGTTAACGGCTGGATGTAAATGCGCGAGCCGTCCAGTTTGTAATCGTAGCCGTACATCTCGTGGATCGCTTCCAGCGCTTCAAACACCGTGACATCCTTGAGGTTGAGCGAGATGTTGCCGCTGACCTCGGGGTGCAGCAACATGCTGTAGCGCGTGCCGGAAACGATGGCCATGAACACCTGGTTGACCGGCGTATTGTTCACCGTCAAATCGAATTTCGTTTCAAGCGGCTTGTTTTCCACATTCGGCATGATGGCTGACAGTGGCGGCAATAATGCACTGCTTACGGCATCAGGCTTGCTCGGTTGCACGCTGTCTTGCGCAACCTGATTCATTTCGCGCTGGATGACTTCCGCTGTCTGGTTCTTGCTGCCCGGCATGGCGCAGCCCGCCAGCATGGATGACATAAGACAGACATAAGACAGAACCAGAATTCTCATTTTTTCTCCTTGGACGCTGCCTGATTCGCCTTGTGCTTTCCAGGCTGCGTCAGGCTTTTCGGTGATTGCGGCTTCGCTTTCACTTGTTTCCTGCTAATCATTTTCACATCAGGGAACAACGTCAATACCTGCCTCCCCTGCTCGCTGCGCAATGTTACACTACCCTCATTCACTTCAATCAGTTTTGCATTACCATGTTTGCCGCCCAATTCAACGATTTCCCCGTCAATAATCGCAGCACGGCGAGTTTTGGAAATAATAATGGAACGCAACCCAGTAAGCTGACTATCTCCCGCCCCACTCTCCGCAATGGCTGGCATGGCGATAATCGCAGGCGGCCGGGTCGGGTCGGGCAGTTCTTCGGCGTTCAGAGGACAGAGGACAGAAGACAGAAGACAAACAGCAACCATCTGCGGCACAGCCGCACCTTTAATAAATGTGCCGCGCAGCGGCACACAAGCCTCTGTCCTCTGCCCTCCGTCCTCTGTCTTCTGAATCACACCGTCAACCATGTCTTGTCCAGGCTCAATGTGTACAAAGTCAGCGTCAGCAGCGCATTGGGATATTTATCCACCTGCAGGACAACCTCCCCCCAGAACATCTGCGCCGGCAGTTTTTCCAGCTCGGCAAGATAGTGCAGCAAATCCAGATAACCACCGCGCACGGTGATTTTCACTCCATGCTTGAAAATCTGCTTCTGCCCCGCAGCCGCGCCAGACGCAGCAGGTTGTGCCGTTGCAGCATTTTCTGTCTGAGGTTTCTCCATTAACGAACTCGCCGGCAAGGTATTGAGCGCTATCAATTCCAGTTTGCCATTCTTGTTCAGCACCTGCTCCAGCAGGCTGGCCATTTTATTCGGCTCGACCAGGCGATCGCTACGGCTTTTCAGGTAGCCGTCCTGTTCCTGCAACTGTTGTTTAATCTGCGCCAACCGGGTGCGCAGCGGCGAATGTTCATCGTCGCGCTTGGCTTGCAACAGGTTTTGCATCTGCGCTTGCAGCGCCTTCATTTTTTCCTGCTGCTGCACCACCTGCGCCGACAACATTTTCTGCTTCGCCAGCAGAGGATCAAGCAGCGTTGCATTGATCAGCGTAATCACCACAAACGCCGCCGCCACAAAAATAATCGCACGCTCGCGCAACGACATGTTATCGATCTTGCCGCGCACCAACTCCCAGTAATGCTTCATTTCTTGGCCTCGCTGTCCGGTCCGGAACGTAGCTCAAACTCGACATAACGCGCAACATCACCCTGGTTTGCGTCAACTTTTGGCTGCTGCATCTGCAAAGTAGAGAACGTTTTGCCCTGCATGATGCTCTCCTTGCCCAGACGCTGAATGTAGGCCGGCAACAATTCAGGGCTCAACACTTTGCCGCTCAAGCTGAGCTGCGTCGCGTCGCCGGTTATCCTGAAACCGGTCAACCACAAGCCCTGCACCACCTGGCGCGCGAAGGCGCGCATGTATTCCGAATAACCGGTAGTGTTGCCTACTGCGCCAGACTTGATGATTTCGACCAGCTCGGCCTGATCAGCGACCTGTTTTTCCATGCGCCGCATCTCCTCCTGCAAGGCCTGACTGGCCTGTTGCGGTGAAAATTCGGCAGTGAAGCGCGCCAAGCGGACTTCCTCGGCATTGTAGCGTTTCGTGCTTTCTTCCGATTGTTTGCCAAGCTCGCCAACCTGGTAAATCGCATAACCATAAAAAAATAATGAGCCCACAACAATCAGGCCCAACGCCTGCAACATGGTCAGCAGCGAAAAATATTTGCGCTGCTTCATGAAAATCGGGTTGAACAGATTAATCTGCTGGCTCATAGCGTGTGCTTTTCCTGGCGCAATGCCGCACCCAGCGTCGGCAAGACATTGGCGACAAACTCGCTGTCAGCCAGTTCCGGAACTGCGCTGATATCCATTACTTGCGACAAATCCAGCTTCTCCACTTTCGTGTCGCTCACCGGGGCCAGAAATTCCACCAACCCGGTATCATCAGGCGCACTCACCAGCACGCGGCTAACTGCCATGTGATTAAACTGGCGACCGAAGTAATCCAGCGAACGCTGCAACTCCAGTTCGACGCGACCACGGTATTGCTCGCGCAAATTCTCATTGGCATCACGCAACTGGCCGGCGCTGATTTCGATGCGCCGGGACATATACAACTCGCCACCCGAGGTAATCGTCAGCAGACCGCCGTTATCGTCGAAAGCCAGCAAGGCCAGCGCGCGCTCATCCTGCTCGAACAACGCGGCGATATTACGCTGCGCCATTTCGGGAATATCGATCACATCGAGTTCGATCTTCGCCTGCTCGAACAGCGCGATACGCTTCTGAATAGTGTCATTCGCCGCTGCGATCGCATACATGGATTGCGCACGGTCCGTGCCATATTTACTGGCGGGAATCTGCAACACATCTATCGTGGCATCATCGATGTGATAACTCAGGCCATCCTTGATTTTCCAGCGGATCGCCGTCTTCAATTCGTCAGCGGGAACATTGGGCGCATCGACCAGCAACATCTGGTATTCGCCCGGCGCCAGCAGCGTGGTGAAATCGTGACTGCCAAGGTTTGCCTCGCGGCGCAACTTCTCCAGCGCGGCAGCCGAGACTGTGCCGGTCTCGTGGTATTCGCAGCGCACCACGCGCGGCATCGCCCCGGCGAATTCCACTTTCGCCAGATAAACGCCATGGACGCCCAAGCCGATAGCCGCCCAGCCGGCGTCATGACTCTTGGACCTCAACAATGAAGCAATAAGCGGAATTTTCACAATGGGCGCGAAGTTAATTCAACAACCTATTACTGTCAATTGAATTTCATCGAAATTTCATAGAAAAATTCCCGCTCCGGTGGCAATCGCCGGCAACGCGGTGCGTAAAACCTCATTCCCTGCGCTCCCGCGTAGAAATGCAGCTCGCGCCCGGGAGCGCGGACATCCCCGTGGGCGAAACGCCCTCCCGGATGATGTGTTTCCGCGGGCGAGGGCATGACGCGCCGCGCCCCTACGAACCGCCATCA
>JANLID010000407.1 GCA_024654105.1 Gallionella sp.
CCTTCAGGTTATGCCGGAACTAAAATCTGGATTTATAGAAGTGCCCATGAGCCTCAAGCAGCAAATCACTGAAGACATGAAGACCGCGATGCGCGCCAAGGATGCGGCGCGTCTCGGGGCGATTCGTCTGTTGCTCGCCGCGATGAAGCAGCGCGAAGTGGACGAGCGCATCGAGTTGTCGGATGCAGATGTGGTCGCCATCATCGAAAAGATGAACAAGCAGCGGCGCGACTCCATCAGTCAGTACGAAGCGGCTGGCCGCCAGGATCTGGCGGATGTCGAAAAATTTGAAATGAGCGTGCTGGCTAATTACATGCCGCAACAGCTCAGCGAGGACGAGATTGCCTCTGCCGTGGCCGAGGCAATTGCCGCAATCGGCGCATCCAGTCCGCAGGACATGGGCAAGGTGATGGGTATGCTCAAGCCAAAGCTGGCCGGACGTGCCGATATGGGCAAGGTTTCCGCGCTGATCAAGGCGCAACTCACCAAGTAGTAACTTCAACCCGATTAACGATTCCACTGCCCGCCAACGGGCGGGATGAACAGGGTGCTGACTTGATTCCAAAAAGTTTCATTCAGGACTTGCTCAATCGTCTCGATATCGTGGATGTGATCGAGCGGTACGTGCCGCTCAAGAAGGCCGGGGCGAATTTTGTCGCCTGCTGTCCATTTCACAACGAAAAATCCCCCTCTTTTACGGTCAGCCAGTCCAAGCAGTTCTATCATTGCTTCGGTTGTGGCGCACATGGCACGGCGATCGGCTTCGTCATGGAACACGCCGGACTCGGCTATGTTGAAGCGATCGAGGAGTTGGCACGCAATGCTGGCCTGGAAGTGCCGCATGAACGCTCCGCCACAGGCGATATCTATCAGAAGATTGCGCCGGATTTGTATGAGGTGATGCAAACCGCGACGCGCTATTACCGCGAGCAGCTCAAGCAGTCGCCGCGCGCCATCGATTACCTCAAGCAGCGCGGGCTGAGCGGCGAGATTGCGGCGAGATTTGGCCTCGGCTATGCGCCGGACGATTGGCAGAACCTTGCTGCGGCCTTTCCGGATTACCAGAGCGATGCGCTGGCCGAGACCGGCTTGGTGATCGCCGGCGACGAGGAGAAGCGCTATGACCGCTTCCGCGACCGGATCATGTTCCCCATCGTCAACGTGCGCGGCCAGGTCATCGGCTTCGGCGGGCGGGTGCTGGACAAGGGCGAGCCCAAATATCTCAACTCGCCCGAGACGCCGCTGTTCGAAAAAGGCCGCGAGTTGTACGGCCTGTTTCAGGCACAAAAGGCGATTCGCGGCGGGCAGCGGGTGCTGGTGGTGGAAGGCTACATGGACGTGGTGGCGCTGGCGCAGCACGGCGTAGAATACGCCGTGGCGACGCTGGGCACGGCGACCACGCCATATCACGTACAGAAACTGCTGCGCCTCACCGAACACATCGTATTCTGTTTCGACGGAGACAAGGCAGGGCAAAAGGCGGCATGGCGTGCGCTGGAAAATACGCTGCCCTATTTGCAGGACGGCAAGCGCATCAGCTTTTTGTTCCTGCCGGTGGAGCATGATCCCGACAGCTTTATCCGCGAATTCGGCAAGGAGGCTTTCGAGCAACGCATGCAGGAAACGATGCCGTTGTCTGCCTATCTGTTGCGCGAAATCAGCGCAGGGTTGGATTTGCGCGCCCAGGAAGGGCGCAACCAATTGCTGCAACGCGCCAAACCGTTGTTGACCGCGATTGCTGCCCCGGCAACCTCCTTATTGCTGCGCAAGGAAGTCGCAGCGCTCGCCGGGGTAAGTCAGGCGGAACTGGAGGCGTTGTATGAAATCAAACCAGTCGCGCGCATGGCACAGCGGGCATACCAGAAGGCCGGGCGCAAAACGCCCTCAGCGCATCGGTTGTTGTTGCAATGCCTGATTGCGCAACCTGCACTGGGTACGCAAATTCACGCCGATTGGCATGGCGAAGGGGCTGAGGCCGAGGCGGTGACAGCGGTACTTTATGTACTGCGCGAAGCCGATTTTGAGGCAAACGGTGCCGCACTGATGCAGTTGTTTTATGGCACAGTGCATGAAAAAACCCTGGCGGCGGCAGAGGCGGATATGTTGAATTGGGGCGAAAATTTCGATGTGGCGGCGGAGTTTGACGGGCTGATGGGAAAATTCAACGAAGAGCAACGCCGGCAGCAATTTCAGGTATTGCAGGCAAAATTGGCGCAAGGTGGCCTGTCCGGCCTGAATGATTCGGAACGCGAGCAATATAAGCAACTGGCAAAACCGCCGCAACGCGGCTAGCTTCCGGCAAGGTTAGGAAATGATTGATGAAATCGGGTATAATCCGCCGCTTTTCTGCGCGGCATTACGCAATTGGGAATCTGAACATGGCAAAGCCTAGAGACAAGAAAAAACAGGGTAAAAAACAGTCTGTCGTTATCGAGCAACCGATCGTTGACCAGCAGCAGGATATCGAGGCAAGGCGCACGCGCCTGAAAGCTTTAATTGTGCTGGGCAAGGAGCGCGGTTATCTGACCTATGCGGAAATCAACGACCACTTGCCGGACATGCTCGAAGTTGAGCAAATCGAAGGTGTGGCGAGCATGATCAACGATATGGGCATCAAGGTTTGTGACGTTACCCCTGATGCCGAAACGCTGATCATGACGGATACCGCACCCGCGGCAGCCGATGAGGATGCCGCTGAGGAAGCCGAAGCCGCACTGTCTACAGTGGACTCCGAATTTGGCCGCACCACCGACCCGGTGCGCATGTACATGCGCGAAATGGGAACGGTGGAGTTGCTCACTCGCGAAAAAGAAATCGAGATCGCCAAGCGGATCGAAGAAGGCCTGAAGCATATGATTCAGGCGATTTCCGCGTGTCCGATGACCATTGCTGAAATTCTGGCGTTGGCCACAAAGATTGAAAACGATCAGATGCGCGTTGATGAGTTGATCGACGGCTTCGTGGATACCGAGAATGAAGCAGCCATCGGCGCGGAAAGTACTGAAGAAGCGGAAGAAAACGGTGAGGCAACTACTGATATAGAGGAGGAGGAAGACGAAGAAGCAACTGCTGCCGCCGCTGCCGCCAACCTGGCTCAACTGAAGGCAGATGCGCTGGCACGTTTTGCCGTGATGGGTGACCTTTTTACCAAGATGGGCAAGGCTTACGAAAAATACGGCTACCGCAGCAAGCAGTACGATAAATTTCAGTCCGGCATTTCTGATCATCTGATGAATTTCCGTTTTTCCGCGAAACAAGTGGATGCCTTATGCGACACCATGCGCAGCCTGGTTGAAGAAGTCCGTCGCTGCGAGCGCAATATCCAGGATATGTGTGTAAGCAAGAGCAAAATGCCGCGCCCGTATTTCATCAAGGTATTCCCGGGTAACGAAGATAATTTACAATGGGTTGTGCGGGAGCTGAAATCAAAGAAACCATATAGCGAAACGTTGGAACGCTATCAGCATTCCATCATTGAGCAACAGCAGCACTTACTGGATTTGGAGCGGCGCGTCGGCATCCCGATCAAGGACTTGAAGGAAATCAACAAACAGATGACCAACGGCGAAGCCAAGTCGCGCCGCGCCAAACGCGACATGATCGAGGCCAACCTGCGCCTGGTAATTTCCATTGCCAAAAAATACACCAATCGCGGCCTGCAATTTCTTGACCTGATTCAGGAAGGCAATATTGGCCTGATGAAGGCAGTGGATAAATTTGAATACCGGCGCGGGTACAAGTTTTCGACCTACGCAACATGGTGGATTCGCCAGGCAATTACGCGCTCCATCGCCGATCAGGCGCGCACCATCCGTATCCCGGTACACATGATCGAAACCATCAACAAGATGAATCGCATTTCGCGGCAGATCATGCAGGAAACCGGATTGGAACCGGATGTAGCGACATTGGCCATCAAGATGGAAATGCCGGAAGATAAGATTCACAAGATTCTAAAAATTGCCAAAGAACCGATTTCCATGGAAACGCCCGTGGGTGATGACGACGATTCGCATTTGGGCGATTTCATCGAAGACGCGAATACCACCGTGCCGGTTGATGCGGCAATTTACGAGAGCCTGCGCGGCGCGACAGCAGACATTCTTGATAGTTTGACACAACGAGAGGCCAAAGTATTGCGGATGCGCTTCGGCATCGAAATGAATACCGACCATACACTGGAAGAAGTCGGCAAACAGTTTGACGTAACCCGTGAACGCATACGTCAAATCGAAGCCAAGGCTCTGCGCAAACTCCGGCATCCATCGCGTTCCGAAAAACTCAAAAGTTTCCTCGACAGCGAAAGTTAGTTTTAAGGGTCGTTAGCTCAGTTGGTTAGAGCAGAGGACTCATAATCCTTTGGTCCGGGGTTCAAGTCCCTGACGACCCACCAATAAAATCAAGGCTTGCAGCGATGCAGGCCTTTTTTCTTTCTGGCTCATGGGGCACTGGTGGGGCACTAGGAAGCAGTAAATAGCAGCAAACATCCCTACGCCTGCCGCCCAACAATAACCAGTTTCACCCGCTTGTCAGGGTAGTCACGGATTGCCCTATTCAGCATTTCCTGTACCGATTCACCTTGTACGCGCTTGGTAACCATCTGTCCGATCTGGGCGGGTTATCCGGGTCGCTGGCGTTGCTGTCTTCATCAGCCCAGCCGTGGGCTAATTGCCATACAGTTTGATAATCGTCATCGTTATAGAGATACATCGATTATCAGTGCCCCGTTATGCAGCCTTTTTGACCGTCATTTTGACTTGCATGCCAGCACGGGCGAGCATGTTCACTAGGGCATCAAGGCTGAATTTCTCGATGCGGCCTTTGAGCAGGTCGTTCAGGCGTGGCTGGGTGATGCCGAGCATTTCAGCGGCTTCGTTCTGGATGAGTCCGCTCTTTTTGACGAGCTGTTCGATCTTGATCATCAAGTCGGTGCGCAGCAGCAGGTTTTGCGCTTCACCTTCGGGGAATCCGAGGTCGCGGAATACGTTGTCACTGCCTTTGATCATTTTCAGAGGTGCATTCATTTCTTCGCCCTTTCATTTTGCAATTCTTTATAACGTTTCGCAGCCAGGTCGAGGTCACGCTTCGGAGTCTGTTGCGATTTCTTGGTGAAGCCGTGCAGCACGTATATCGCTTCCTCGAATTTGGCGATGTAGATGATGCGGTATTCGTTTTCGGCATGTATCCGAATCTCTGCAACGCCGGGGCCGATGGTTATCATCGGCTTCCAGTCTGCCGGCATCTCGCCGGACTGTACGCGGCGCAATTCTCGCCCGGTGTGATAGCGACCCATTTCAGAAAACTCGCGCACACGGTCTAAAGTATCACCAAGCCATTGTATTGGTTTAGCTATATTATCTCAATTCTGATATAAAAGGCAAGCGGTCGGTATTTTGATTTACCGTCTGTTGCGCTAGCGATTTAATATCGACAATCTCGGCTGAAGGTTTGACGCCCATGCACTTGAGCAGGTGATCGGTGATTTTCTGCATGGGTATACGCAGCCGTTCCGCATCGATGATGATGTACCCAGCCGTAACATCGTTGCTCGTCTTGTGATTCAAAAGACGTTTCAAAGCGTAGGCTGAAATATCCAGACTCTCGGCAAGGGTGATGAAGGTGCGCCGCAGATCATGGATCGTGAATTTAACTCCCGATTCCTCAGTAACCTTGTCCATTTGCTTGCGTTGTTCAACGATTCGACCGAC
>JANLID010000409.1 GCA_024654105.1 Gallionella sp.
TTCGGTCCGGAGTGGCCGAATCATGAGTTTCATGCCTCGCCTGGAGGGAAGATCACCATGTCCGGCGGAACAAACGCCGGTCCTGGAGCCTTGACCACCTATTACTACAACCTGAGAGACGAAGAGCCCAAGGACAATCTCTACTTTGCCGTAGGGGCAATGTCAGAATAAATCTCAAGATACGGAAGGGATATATTTGAATTATGAAAATGATAACTACCTATTATTTAGTGATTGTGGCGGTCATCAATTTTGGGTCTTCGCGTAATCGAGTGGGTGGAATTTAGCATGAAAACCTCTGCAAGCCTTGCGGCATCAGGCAAAATGCCTTCTGCACACGTTTCAGAAAACGGGAGGATTTTTCAATGGCCATTTCACCCAAACGCAAACGCTTGTTGGATGCGTACCGGTTCCCCGGTTTTCGCCCGCTGGAAAAGATACGCGGTATCTTCGGCGATCCCAAAGCGCGGGTCATCACGCTCGTCCGCCGCCCAAAAAAACCGTCTGCAACAGCTGTGGCCGAACGCAGTCTGGCTGGTACGACAAGAAAACCAGACGGGTTCGCGACCTTTCCTGTGGCGACACACGCATCTATCTGGAAATCGAGATTCGACGTGTACTTTGTCGGCACTGCGGCAAAGTGAAACGCGAGCGGCTCGACCTTCTGGCCGACAACCCGTTTTATACCAAGCGGTTTGCCTGGTATGTCGGCAGGCGCTGTCGCAGCAGCACGGTATCGGACATTGCCCGCGAATTGCATCTGGACTGGCATACCGTCAAGGAACTGGACAAGCAATACATGGCCGCCCAGTTGCAACGCGCCGGAACGCCGGCAACCAAGGCGATTGGCATCGACGAAATCTCGATCCGCAAGGGGCACACCTATCGCATTGTTGTCAGCGATCTGATCCGGCATCGTCCGATCTGGTTTGGCGGAATCGACCGCTCGGAGGACAGCATGCAGCAATTCTATGACTGGCTGGGTGCGAAGAAGGCCAAAGGCATTCGTCTTGCCGTGATGGACATGTGGAAACCCTTTCGCAACGCCACCAACAAGCGCGCCCCGCAGGCAGCCATCCTGTTCGACAAATTCCACGTCATGCGGCATCTGAATGATGCCCTGGATAAAGTCAGGAAAATGGAATACGCCCGACTTCATGGCAAGGACAGACGCTTCATCAAGGGACAAAAATACGTGCTGCTTTCCAGTCACGAGAATCTGACACCGGATGCCAGGCGTTCTTTGAAAACCTTGCTGGCGGCGAACAAACGGCTCAATACGGCGTATCTGCTGAAGGAATCGTTTGGCCAGTTGTGGGATTACAAAAGCGAAGCGTGGGCAAGGCGTTTCTTCGAGAACTGGAAAGCCAGTCTGAAATGGCAGCTGTTGAAACCGTATGAAAAATTTGCAGAGATGATCGAGCGTCATTGGAATGGGATCGCTGCTTATTGCAAGCCGGAGAACAAAGTCTCGCTCGGTTTCGTCGAAGGACTCAACAACAAGATACGCGTCATCCAGCGCCGGGCATATGGCCTACGCGATGAGGAATATCTACGGCTGAAAATACTTACGTCAATGCTCCCGGCACTCTGAAAATCATGAAAATTACCCACTCGATTACGCGAAGACCCTCAATTTTATTTTGTTCGCTTCGGTTGCCTGGCTCAATCCGCTTTTTAAGAAG
>JANLID010000410.1 GCA_024654105.1 Gallionella sp.
GTACTCTATCCAGCTGAGCTACGGGCGCGTGTAATTATTGTGCCTTGGCGGAGAGGGAGGGATTCGAACCCTCGATACAAGTTTAAGCTCGTATGCGCCCTTAGCAGGGGCGTGCCTTCGACCTCTCGGCCACCTCTCCGAAGGCCGCGAATGATACTGGCTCAATGCCCCCCGGTCAAACTGTTTGTGCGTCTTTACGCGTATTCCTGATCCAGATCGAAAGCTTTGTGCAACACGCGCACGGCCAGCTCCAGATATTTCTCATCGATAACCACGGAAATCTTGATTTCCGAGGTGGAGATCATCTGGATATTGATGCCCTCTTCCGCCAACGTGCGGAACATCTTGCTGGCGATGCCGACGTGCGAGCGCATCCCCACGCCGACCACGGAGACCTTGGCCGCCTTGTTATCGCCGATCACATCACGCGCGCCGATGTGCGGTTGCACCTTGTTCTTCAGGATATCCATCGCCTTGGCAAATTCATTGCGATGCACGGTAAAGGAGAAGTCGGTCGTGCCGTCCACGCCGACATTC
This sequence comes from Gallionella sp., assembly GCA_024654105.1. Taxonomy (GTDB): domain Bacteria; phylum Pseudomonadota; class Gammaproteobacteria; order Burkholderiales; family Gallionellaceae; genus Gallionella. The sequence goes on from JANLID010000410.1 coordinate 538, forward strand.
TGGATGATCATATCCACGTCGATGTTGGCGTCGCTGACCGGACCCAGTATCTGGTAGGCAATACCTGGTTTGTCGGGCACGCCCAGCACGGTGATCTTGGCTTCATCGCGATTGAACGCGATTCCGGAAATAATGGCTTGTTCCATTTTGTTATCATCCTCAAAAGTAATCAGCGTGCCTTCGCCCTCTTCCTCGAAGCTGGACAGCACGCGCAGCTTGACCTTGTACTTCCCGGCGAATTCCACCGAGCGGATTTGCAGCACCTTGGAGCCGAGGCTGGCCATCTCCAGCATTTCCTCGAAGGTAATGCTCTTCAGGCGGCGCGCTTCGGGCACCACGCGCGGATCGGTGGTATAGACGCCGTCCACATCGGTGTATATCTGGCATTCGTCGGCGCGCAACGCTGCGGCAACCGCCACGCCGGTGGTATCGGAACCGCCGCGCCCCAGCGTGGTAATGTTGCCGTTTTCGTCCACGCCCTGAAAGCCGGCCACGACTACCACGCAGTCATTCGCCAGATCGGTGCGGATGTTCTGCTCATCGATGCTGACGATGCGCGCCTTGGTGAAGGCGCTATCGGTGAGAATCTTGACCTGAGCGCCGGTGTAGCTCTTCGCCTTCAGACCGATATCCTTGAACGCCATCGCCAGCAAGCCAATGGTGACCTGCTCGCCGGTGGAGATGACTACATCAAGCTCGCGCGGGTCGGGGTGCTTCTGGATTTCGTGGGCCAGCGCGACGAGGCGGTTGGTTTCGCCGCTCATCGCGGAGACCACCACCACGACCTGATGCCCCTGTGCTTTGAATTTCGCAACGCGACGCGCCACGTTCTTGATGCGCTCCGGACTACCGACCGATGTGCCGCCGTACTTCTGGACTATTAATGCCACGATTTTTATATGCCCGATTTAAGCTAAAAAGTACGCAATTCTAGCGCACCTGCCCAAAAAAAACGAGGCGGCTAGATGCCGCGCCGCGATTTGCCTCGCAGAGGTTTTCGCACCCGAAGGGTGTTAAACTCAAGTCATCCGAGATGGTTTTAGCAAACCATCACTACGAAAAACTTTTTGTCCGGGTATCCGCATGCCAGAAATCACCCCACGCAGTATTCCCGCATCAGCCATGCAGCACTTGCTCGATAGCGGTTATGCGTCAGCGTTGGCAAAAGTTTTTGCGGCGCGCGGCATCACGGACCACAGACAACTGGACACTTCATTGGCTGGCCTGCTGCCGTTCGACAACCTGAAAAATGCGCGTGAAATGGCGCGCTTGCTGGCCGATGCGATGGCCGCAAGGAAGAAATTTCTGGTCATCGCCGACTACGACGCCGATGGCGCAACCGCCTGCGCCGTGGCGGTGCGCGGCATGAGTGCCTTCGGTGCGCAAATCGAGTTCATCGTGCCGAACCGCTTCGAATATGGTTACGGCTTAACGCCCGAGATCGTGCAACTCGCCGCAGAACGTGAACCGGACATTTTGCTGACGGTGGATAACGGCATCGCTAGCGTCGAAGGCGTGGCCGAAGCCAATCGCCTGGGCATGCAGGTATTCGTCACCGACCACCACCTGCCCGGCGATACGCTGCCAGACGCGGCCTGCATCGTCAATCCCAACCAGCCCGGCTGCGAATTTCCCAGCAAGCATCTGGCTGGCGTTGGCGTGATGTTCTACGTGCTGCTGGCGTTGCGTGCCGAATTACGGGCCAGAGGGCAGATGACGGAAAACAGAGGACGGAAACTTATAGAACTGCTCGATCTGGTCGCGCTGGGCACCGTCGCCGATGTGGTGAAACTGGATCAGAACAATCGCATCCTCGTGCAACAAGGCCTGCAGCGCATCCGCGCCGGGCGCGCCTGTGCAGGCATCAACGCGCTGCTGCAAGTGGCGAGAAAGAATCCTGAGAAAGTCTCCAGCCAGGATTTGGGCTTTACCGTCGGACCGCGCCTGAATGCGGCGGGCAGGCTAGACGATATGAGCCTGGGCATCGGCTGTCTGTTGACCGATGACGCCGCGACCGCCTTGCAAATTGCTGCAAAACTGGACGCGCTGAACCGCGAACGGCGCAGCATCGAGGCGGATATGCAGGACAGTGCGCTGGCGGCGCTGGAGCAGATCAATCGTAGGGTGCGCTCTGCGCACCATGGTGCGCAGAGCGCACCCTACGGAACTTGTTTGGTATTGTTCGACGAAACCTGGCATCAGGGCGTGAT
>JANLID010000011.1 GCA_024654105.1 Gallionella sp.
CTGGTATTCAGAGGCAGTGGTAAGCAAGAATTTGTACGGTATTTACCCGTATAAAAAATATTCCAGCCCCGATACTTATATGGAGGTAAATTTTTGCGAAGACCATAGTGAAATACAAAAGATGAGCATTCAAAACCCTGGCGATCATTTCATGCTTGTTAACTTACTCTCATCCCCGATTCACTGAAAACCGTTTGCTTTATCTTTGAGGATTTATTTGATGAGCAAATTACTTCTGGTTACGATTCTTGCACTAAGCTTGGTGGTGAGCAGTTGTGGTGGCAGCGATGACTCAACGGCAAGTGCGGAACATGCAGGCGATACCGACGCCAGTGTAACGCAAGTAAAGTCGTTAGCCTCCCAAGCTTCAGCTACGCAACCTGCTAAAAAATCTAGTGGCAACCTCATCGGACCTGATATCGCCGGGCTGTATCTAGGACTGCCATTTACCCATAAACCCCAACAAGACAACATCATCCATCACCCATCACCCATCACCCATCACCCATCACCCATCACCCATCATCCATCATCCATCAGTGAATACCCGGCACTCATGTACTGAAACGCGGTATAGCCCAGCCATAGTAATTGATGCCCCGGAGGCGGATCATGTTTTCGACCCAGGTAGCCCCCTATTGCGGCAACCATAAGTACTGCATCACCGAGTAACGTTGGCGGCTTCAAACCTTTTTTTTTGGCGTAGGCGTGCAGGGTTCGTATTTCAATGTCTGAGAATATGACCTCGGCAGGAAGCTCCGGTGTTTCTCTGCCCAGCAGGGTCATCAACATGATGCGCCATCCAATGACCAGATTAATAGCGATGGCCCGCCGCAGGCGCTCGGCGGTTTCATGGCCAAGATCATCGATAGAGCAGCCCGATTTGAGCACGCGGTGCCAGTCTTCTATGCGCCAGCGTAGTGTATACCAGCGCAGACATTGTTCAATATCCGCCGCACCATCGATGCTAACGGTGGTTAGCAAAAACCACTCCACAGCCTCCGTATTGGCTGGCGGGTTTTCCTCCACGGCATGAATCAGTTCGACCGTAACGGGTGCCCTATCGGCATAATATTCAGGCGCAGGCAGTTGGATCTGCAGGTGACGCAAGGCCAGATCCGCCAAACGTTTTGGCCGAGCCGCACAGGCTTTTTGCTTGCTTTTCTTGGTTCGGGCACTCTGCTTCTGGATCGGAACCTGGATCCGACCTTGTAGGGGGGACTCACGAACAGCGGCAAATAATTTATAGGGCTCTTCCTTGAGGTTGCGATCATGCTTGGCACGGATCAGGATATCAACGCTGGGGGTTTTGCGTTGCTCATCAAACAGCTCAAAAAAGTCAGCCTCCCGATCACACACGTCAATGATCTTCGTCTGTGGCATCGTGCCGGCCAGTTCCACCAGGTCACGATGATGCTCAATCCAGACAAAGGTCTTTTTTTCCTCGATCGGGATCTGTGAGGGCTTGCGCTTATCCTCGGCTGATTTGGCTTGCGGCGCCAGGCATTGGGCCTTAACAACGCCCAGAGGAAGTCCATTGGTCGCAACCGCAAAGGTTGAATGCAAGTTCAGTCCGCGGGTTTTGGCGCCGGTCTGGTTGGCTTTAAGGTCCCCCAAGCCCGTGCAGCTATCGAGGTTGGTGTAATTCAGTTCGCTACCATCTTGCACACACAACACCACTTTTTGAGCCATCATGCGGCGCACCGTTCGCTGGCGGTGGGGGGCCAGTATATTCTCCATTGTCATTGCCGAGGTTTCCGGCTGATCGATCATCCGGTAGTAGCCTTTGGTGGCCGCCCAATCACCCTTGGCGACACCACTAAAGGCGCGGCTTGGTGCCTCGGCCTTGGCCTCAGCCACACTGACCAGTCTTTTACTCAAGCGCTTATCTCCCAGTGGCGCCCCGCCAAACTCATATTCCGCCCAACACGCTGCCTCCAACCCATCGGTAATGTCCAATGCGCCTGCTCCGGCATTAGCCGATAACCCCAAGAGTTTCCTGAACTCGCTTTCCAGCGGATAGACATAAATGGCCTTGCGACTGAGTGCCGATTCAGACAGTCTATCCTGCCGGCCACGCCCTTTTGTCTGGCCAATTTCAATCCAGTTAGCCGCTCGATAGCAGGTACCTGAATAATGCTCTATGTCCACAAAACTCTCAACCAGATAGGGCTTGTATTTATAGCGCTGCTCAAAATCAACCGCCACACGAGCCAGGCTCATGCTTAACACCTTCGAGGCCAGATTGTGGCACTCCACACTCGGGCGGATCAGAAAACGACTCATCCCGATCACGCGATGCAAGTGTGCTTGCTGTTGTTCCCTGTCCCAGCCGATCCACTGGTCTCGAGCGGCCAGTTGCAAGGCGGCGGC
>JANLID010000308.1 GCA_024654105.1 Gallionella sp.
GCACGATCTGGAACAGGTGCCAGTTGGTGCCCTCGAAGCACCCGCAAGGGGTAGGCCGGTGGGTACCCGGTATCTCCGATGCCACCCATCCGCTCTCCGCCGGAGGCAGTTGTGCGCCGGTCTGTGCCTCGAAATCCCTGCCGAGCGTGGCGAAATAATGCCGCGCCAGTTTGCGCCGCTGCGCGGTGATGGCCTCCAGTTTTACAAACTGTCCCAGGCCGATCGCGGCGGCGACGTCGGTCATGTTGAATTTGCCGCCCAGCACATCCACTTCGATGCCGTCCCAGCCGCTGCGCGTCACGCCTTGCAGACGGTATTTTTCCGCGAGCCTTGCTTCCTCTTCATTGTTCATTACCAGACAGCCGCCTTCGGAGGTGGTGATGTTCTTGTTGGCCTGAAAACTGAACGAGACGAAGTCACCAAATGAGCCGATCGGTTTGCCCTGCCAGGTCGAGCCGATCGCCTGCGCGGCATCCTCGATCACGCGCAGCTTGTATCTGACCGCGAGCGCATACAGCCGCTCCATGTCCACTGGCTTGCCCGCCAGATAGACCGGGATGATCGCCCTAGTGCGTGGCGTGATCGCCGCCTCGACCTTGTCCAGATCGATGTTGCGCGTAACTGGGTCGATGTCGGCGAACATCGGCGTCGCGCCGACTTCGAGGATCACGTTGGCGGTGGCCACCCAGGAGATCGGCGTGGTGATGACTTCATCGCCCGGCCCGATGCCCGCGATACGCAACGCAATTTCCATGGTGCAGGTGCCGGAATTGAAGGTGCGCACCGGACGCCCGCCAAAGTAGCTGGAAAGCTGTTTCTCGAACTCCTGCACTTTCGGGCCGCTGGTGATCCAGCCGGAGCGCAGCACGTCCGCTACCGAGGCGATGGTCGCTTCGTCTATGGTCGGACGGGAAAAAGGCAGGAAATCGCTCATGCCCTGGAGATGATGACCACGCCCAGAATGATCACGCCGATGCCGACCACCTTGGCCGGGTTGAACGCTTCGTTGAACAAATACCAAGCCGCCAGCGCATTTACCACATAACCCATCGACAGCAGCGGATAGGCGATGCTGACCTGCACGCGCGACAGCGCGAGGATCCAGATCAACACGCTCAATGCATAGCAGCCCATCGCGCTGATGATGTGCCACTCGGTCGCCAGCTTCCAGCCGATCGGCAGTATGTTCTCACTGCTGAACTCGAAATAGCCGATGGTGTTGGTGCCCGCCTTGATCAGCAGTTGCGCGGCGACATTGAGCATCACGCCCACGAAAATCAGAGTGAAGCTGATCAGGCTCATGGTTTTTTCACCACGATATGTTGCGAATCTTCAAAAATGATCTTCATTTCCACTCCCAATTGCTGCAACTGCGGATAAGCATACACCGGCATGATCGCCAATGCCTCACGCTGTGCGGTCCAGATCCCGGCAAATTCCGCGACTGTGGGAATCCAGCGTTGCGGCTCCTGCTTGATGCCGTAAGCCATTTCGTCCTGATACTGCACCAGGGTAAAGGTGCGCTTGAGATAGAACGGCAGGGTCTGCTCATAGGTCAGCACCGAATAGAACGGCACATCCGCTTTGACCTCGCTGCGTATCGCTTCCGCGATATGCTTGGCGGAACGTTCGCGCGCCACAGTTTCATAGCCGGACAAGCCAATTTGCGCGGACAGCAAGGCGCTCACTGCCAGCACTACCACCGCCACCATTTTCTTCGCGCGCCACAGCAACAGCAACCCCGTCGACAAGCCAGCCAGCGAGACCAATGCCGCAACGACCAGCCACGCGCCGTATTGCGGATACAACTCGATCTGGCCTGGCGTATCGGCAAACCTGCCCACATTCAGCGCCAGTCCCA
>JANLID010000013.1 GCA_024654105.1 Gallionella sp.
GATACTGGCGGCTGGACGGCTTGATGTCTTCGATCTTGATCTTGTCGATCTGGCGTGCGCGCGAGGTGGCCTGTTTGGCCTTGGACGCGTTTGCCGAAAAGCGCGCCACGAAGGCTTTCAGCTCGGCGACTTTCTCTTTGGCCTTGGCATTGTCCGACGATTGCTGCTCGCGCGCCTGCGTGGCGGCCAGCATGTATTCGTCGTAAGTGCCGGGGTAAGTGGTGATCTTGCCGTAGTCCAGATCGGACATGTGGGTGCACACGCTGTTCAGGAAGTGGCGGTCATGCGAAATGATGACCATCGTGCAATTGCGCGCGTTGAGGATATTTTCCAGCCAGCGGATGGTATTGATGTCGAGGTTGTTGGTCGGTTCGTCGAGCAGCAGAATGTCCGGGTTGGAGAACAACGCCTGCGCCAGCAGCACGCGCAGCTTGAAACCGGGCGCGACCGCACTCATCGTCCCCTGGTGCAACTCGATCGGAATGCCCACGCCGAGCAACAATTCCCCGGCGCGCGGTTCAGCCGTATAACCGTCGTATTCGGCAAACTCCGCTTCCAGATCGGCGGCGCGCATGTAGTCTTCTTCCGATGCGTCCGGGTTGGCGTAAATCGCATCGCGCTCGGACATCGCTGCCCACATCTCGGCATGCCCCATCATCACCACGTCCAGCACGCGCATGCCCTCAAAGGCAAACTGGTCCTGGCGCAGTTTGCCGAGCCGCTCGCCCCGGTCCAGCATCACCTCGCCCGAGGTCTGCTCCAGGTCGCCGCCGAGGATTTTCATGAAGGTGGTTTTGCCGCAGCCGTTCGCGCCGATCAGGCCATAGCGATTGCCGTCGCCGAACTTGACGGAGACGTTCTCGAATAGCGGCTTTGCGCCGAACTGCATGGTGATGTTTGCGGTAGATAACATGGGATTGCCTTATAAAACAAGGCGCGCATTCTACCACTGTGCGCCAAGGCAGCAGTTCCGTGTTCGCTCGGGAAGGAAGATTGAGCTTGCGATAGATGCTTTTGACAGCGGGTGTTTGCGTTTAATAGGCAATCCCTGCTAGCGGTGAAACCACGCCTATCGAATTTCTGCCGCCCTCCATTCCGCGACGCCATCCCGCAAATGTGCGGATTTAAAACCTTCCTTACGCAACAGCGCTACTGCATCTACTGCCATCAGACAGTAAGGGCCACGGCAGTAGGCAACAATCGGCTTGTCCTTTGGCAGTTCCGCGAGCCGTTGGCGCAGCTCGTCGATCGGGATGGAACGGGCAAATGGAAGGTGTGTCACCAGATACTCCTCGGTCGGGCGGACATCTAACACGACCACTTCCCCTCGGCGCGCCATTTTCATCAACGTTTCACGGTCATTGGGCACCAAATCCTCCGGTTGCATGGCGATTTTCTGTAATTCCATTTGGAGTTCAATCAGACGATCTTCGGCCAGCGTATGGATATGCACCCATAAATCTGAAACCGCCTTATCGGCCAGACGGTAAATAATGTTTTTACCTTGCCGCTCGGTTTCAACCAGATGGGCGCCGCGCAATTCACGCAGATGAGCACTGGTCAGCTTCATGCTGATTGAAGCCTCATGCGCAAGCGCTTCCACTGTCTTCTCACCCTGACCAAGCAACTCGATCAACTCCAGCCGCTTGGGGCTTGAGAATACCTTGCCTATCCGTGCCACCTGTTCATAAAGCAGGTCTTTGATCTTGCGAGCATCTTTCATGATAACAATCCAATAATTATCCGATTGCAGATTGTAGCATTAAACAATCTGTCAATGATTCCATTGACATCCTGCCCAGATATTGCTCTAATCATTCCAGCAATCATTAGATTGTTATAGAAAATGGAAAAAATTATGAAATACCTGATGATCCTGAACGATGCTCCTTATGGTACGGAGCGCAGCTATAACGGGTTACGGCTTGCGCGCACGCTGCTCAAGACGGGCGAAGCGGAGGTCAAGATGTTCCTTGTCGGTGATGCGGCCGCCTGCGCCAAGCGCGGGCAGAAGGTGCCGCAGGGTTATTACAACATCGGCGACATGCTGGGCATGATGGTGCGTCATGGTGGCGAAGTCGGCGTGTGCGGCAGTTGCCTTGACGCGCGCGGCATCGTTGCCGAGGAGATGATCGAAGGTGCGTCGCGCAGCACCATGGATCAGCTCACCGCGTGGACGCAGTGGGCCGACAAAGTCATCGTTTTTTAGGAAGAATGAAATGAATCGCACGGTGCTGGTATTGGGCGCAGGAATCGGCGGCATCGTTGCCGCCGAGACGTTGCGCAAGTTGCTGCCTGCTTCCGACCGTGTGATCGCGGTGGATCGCGCTGACCGGCATTCCTTTCCGCCATCATTGTTATGGCTGATGGTCGGCGAACGCAAACCTGAGGACTTCACTCGCTCACTTGACCGCTTGGCGAATCGTGGCGTGGAGTTGCGCCGTGGCAACATTACCCGTATCGATCCGGCGCGGAGGGGAATCGAGATCGACGGACAGCCCGTCGCCGCCGATGCCCTGGTGATCGCGCTGGGTGCCGACTATGCGCCCGAAGCAATTCCCGGCCTGGCGGCGGCGGGACTGAACATCTACACCATGGAAGGCGCCGGTGCCATCCGTGACTCCCTCGCCCGTTTTGAGGGCGGGCGCATCGTCATTCTCACTGCTGCACCCATGTACAAGTGTCCGGCAGCTCCCTACGAGGCAGCACTGCTGGTGGAAGCCTTTCTGCGCAAGCACGGTTTGCGCGACAAGACGACAATCGAGTTTTTCGCCGCCGAACCCCGTCCGATGTTCGTGGCCGGCCCCGAGGTGGGTGCCGCCGTGCGCGGCATGGTCGAAGCTCAGGGCATCGCCTACCATCCCGAGCATCAGGTCAAGGAAGTCGATCCGGCGGCGCGCCGTGTCACCTTCGCCAACGGCACCGCCGCCGAATTCGACCTGCTGTTTTATGTCCCGCCGCATCGGGCGCCGGTAGTGGTGCGCGAAGCGGGACTCACCAACGAGGCTGGCTGGATACCGGTGGATCGGCACACTCTGCAGACGCAGTTCGAGGGGGTCTTCGCGGTCGGCGACATTACCTCTATTCCCCTGAAGATGGGCCGTCCATTGCCCAAGGCCGGTGTCTTCGCCCACGGACAGGCCGAGGTGGTGGCGAACAACATCGCCCATGCCTGGGCTGGCCGGGGTACGCCGCGAAAATTCGCCGGCAATGGTATGTGTTTCATCGAAACCGGCAACGCACGCGCCGGCATCGGCAAAGGCAATTTCTACGCCGAACCGATGCCCCAGGTGGAAATGCGTGGGCCGAACCTGTTCTGGCATATAGGCAAGATACTGTATGAGAAGTATTGGCTGTATCGGCATTTCTGACGATATAGAGTTTCAACAACAAAAAGGAAACGGCTATGTTTTTCAAGCAACTGGCAACCAAGGAACCATCTCCTTGATCGTATCGCGCAGCATTCCGCTCAAACAACGAGAAGGAACCCCACCAGTTGGACCAACAAATATCACCCGTAAGCTCATACGTCCCTTGCCACCACCCCCGAAGACTGGTTATCAGGCAGAACCAGGCATTACGGATGAGGACTATAAGCACATTCTTTCAGTGATTCGGCACGAAGGCCGCACAGCCTGTTCTCCGAACGCTTCCTGCGCCAGCCGCCACGCAAGTGGGTTGACTGATGCTGCGAACGGTCACGCTCTCTGCAGTTCTTCTGCTGGCGCCGCTGGCGGTGCGGGCGGAGGTTATGCTTCGTACAACGCCAGCAACGGCGACCACTTTGTAAACCCGGAACTGCGCTATAGTTTCACCGGCAAGGTATGGGGCGCGGCCGGCGCCAATCTCTTCGGCGGCAAGCCGTGGGGTCAGTTCGGGCAACTCGCTCGCGACGGCAACGTGTACCTCCAGGCCCGTTACGAATTCTGATTTCAACCATGAAACGCATAGGAGGCATGACATGATGAACGATTGGCACGGTTTCGGCGGGTGGGGAATGGGCTTTGGTTTTATTTTCATGTTGCTGTTCTGGGGGCTGGTCATTCTTGGAATCGCAGCGCTGATCCGATGGCTGATGACGCAGTCGCCGCCAGGTCGCGGCTCGCGCGACAAAACACCATTGGAGATCGTGCAAGAGCGCTATGCGCGCGGCGAGATCGACCGGGAGGAATACGAGCAGAAAAAGCGGGATCTGGAGCCGTGAGCGTGAGGGTGCCGTACCGATAAATGTTCCACTGTCGCGGCCCCGTTGCTGTCAGGGAAGGGATTTTCTGACATCCGTGTGACGCGCGGGGGAATGACGGTCTGGAACCGAAACGGTTTCCCGGTGGAAAGATGAAGCCACGGCAATGATCGGGTGACTATCGTGATTCTTTACTTTTGGGACATTCCATGAAGTTTGTCCGTAACAAGAAAACCATAGTTGTCGGCATCGTCCTGTTCGCCTTGATTACGTTCCTGGCTTGGCGACTGATCCGGCCGATGAACGTCTTCGTGGTATCGGAGGCGTTTGAACGCCCGGTCTCAACCGCCGGCATGCCTCCATCGCTCCAGTCCTTAAGCGCTAACGGCTGTGCCGGTTGCCACCGGGAGTTTTACGAAGAGTGGTCGAAGAGCATCCACAGCCAGGCCTGGACCGATCCCTATTTTCAGGTGGATTGGGCGTTTGACGGCAAACCGCAAATCTGCAAGAACTGCCATATCCCGCTCGATCGCCAGCAGGAGTACAAGGTCGTTGGATTCAAAGACCAGGACAAATGGCAGCCCATCCTGGAGCCCAATCCGGAGTTTGATGCACAACTGCAGCATGAGGGCGTCACCTGTGCAGCCTGCCACCTCCGGAATGGCAAGATTCTCGGGCCTTACGGCAGCGGGAGTACAGCGCATCCCGTTGAAAAACTCGCCAATCCCAACGAAGTCTGCTTCAAATGTCACGTCGTGGGCGGAGACCGTTGGGACACGTTTCTCCGGTTCCCGCCATGCGGAACCGTCGCCGAGATTCGTAACACCCCGGGCGCGACAAAAGATACTCCGCCTGTTGCTGCGAACGGCGCCGTTGGCCGCGAAACCGTCGGGCCGGGCAACGCGACGCCGGACTGCGTCCAATGCCACATGCCGCTCGCTGAGCGACCCCTGGTCGCGGGCGGGCAGGTTCGGACGGTGCGCAAACATCTGTGGCGCGGCGGTCACGATCCGGAAATGGTGAAACAGGGACTGGACGCTGCACTTCGCGAAGCGCCAACATCTTCGCCTGACAAACGCTCCTTTACGCTGACGCTAACCAATGCCGGGGCGGCGCATTATCTTCCGACCGGGACGCCGGATCGACAACTGACTGCATCCATCCGTCTTGTGGATCGCAATGGCGCCGTGCTGCGCGAAGACCACCATGTCCTTAAGCGGAGCATCCTGTGGCGCCCCTTTATCGTCGATCTGCGGGATACACGCTTGCCGCGCTGGCAGCCGAGAGTCTTCCAGTTTGATGTCGATCCCCGTCGCGACCCAACGGCGGTGGCGGTGGAAGCGCAGGTGCAGTACCACCTGCTCGACGAAGACCGCAGACGGCGAATCGGCTATGAGAATAAGGAGCCCATTGCCTATGACGTGTTCCGCGACCGTATCGCCCTGAATCGAGAGAAGACGAATTGACTATCGCAGGTTACTGGTGTCCGGTTAAATTGGGTATTGACCTTGCCCATCGAAGCGGGTGTGTTCTATGTGATGGATCGGGCTATATTGTCAGTCTCTGTTTTCGAGAAACCCCCGTTACCTCAAGCTTTCGCGGGGGTACACTACATTTCTGAACACGCCCCCTTGCATGGCCACTTGGATTTTATCAGGTGCAGTCGCAAAGGAGCCGATAGCGCTTCCTGCAGGAGGCGTTAAAGGTGCGGGTTCTTCTGGCGTTGGCGGATCACCTCGGCATCCAGCATCCACAAATGGTCGCAGTGACGGCGCAGTGTGCAGGCGGCTTTTTGATGTTGAGGCGCGTATTGGGTTATATTAAGCCAACTCCGTAACCAGGATAATCGCTAAACCTTGTCCAACGCCGCCCCTGAAACAACCCTTTGCGCGCGCCATCTGACGCGCCGCTTCGGCAACCGCCAGGTCATTCATGATTTGTCGCTGGAATTGAAGCGCGGCGAAGTGCTGGGCTTGCTCGGTCATAATGGCGCGGGCAAGAGTACCACGCTGCAAATGCTGACCGGTTGCCTGCTGCCGAATGGCGTCGAAAGAAGTGGATGCAGTATTGAAATCTGCGGCATCGACTTGCTGCGTCAGCCCGTGCTGGCCAAGGCGCACATCGGTTACCTGCCGGAAACCCCGCCGTTGTACCGCGAACTCAGTGTCAATGATTACCTGACTTTTGCCGCACGTCTGCGCGGCATGCAGCCCGGCGCAGCCAGCGCCGCGCTGGTACAAACCAGACAACGCTGCGGGCTGGAAGCGGTCGGCAAGGAAATCATCGGCACATTGTCCAAGGGCTACCAGCAGCGCGTCGGCATCGCGCAGGCCATCATCCATTCACCCGATGTGATCGTGCTGGACGAACCCACCGTCGGCCTTGATCCATCGCAGATTCGCGACATCCGCAATTTGATACGCGAGCTGGGCGACCGCAGCAGCGTGATTCTTTCGACGCATCTGCTTGGCGAAGTGGAAAGCGTGTGCGATTGCGTGCAGATCATGCAGGAAGGCAAACTGATCTACGGCGGCACCACGGCCGCGCTGGCGAGTTACGGCGGCGAACCCGGCCATCTGGAAGAAAACTTTATCCGCCTCACGGGGACGCAGCAATGATCCGCCTGCTCGCCTTGCGCGAACTGCGCAGCCTGTTTGCCATGTCCTCCACCTGGTTCATCCTCGCCGTACTGCAATTCATTTTTGCGTGGTTTTTTCTGGCGCGGCTGGAGGCGTTCCTGGAAGTCCAGCCGCAGCTCGCGCAACTCGCCAACCCGCCCGGCGTAACGATCACCGTTGCCGCGCCGATGTTCAATACGATCGCGTTGCTGCTGATGATGCTGGTGCCGATGTTCACCATGCGCCTGATTGCCGAAGAACGGCGCAACCAGACATTTGCGCTGCTGCTTTCGGCGCCGCTGTCCGGCTCCCACCTCGTGCTCGGCAAATTTTTCGGCTTGCTGATTTTTCTGGCCGTGCTGATAACCGGCGTGCCGCTGATGCTCTACACCCTGGCGCTCGGCACCGCCATCGATCACGGGTTGTTGTTGAGTAACATGCTTGGCCTGCTGCTGCTTACTGCCAGCTATGCCGCCGTGGGGCTGTATATTTCCGCGCTTACCACGCAGCCGGTCATCGCCGCGATCGGCGCGTTGGCGGTGTTGGTTGGGCTGTGGCTGGCCGATATCGGGGCGGCCGCAGAAAACTCGCCCTGGCATTTCGTTTCGCCGCTCTATCATTTTCAAAATTTTAATGCCGGTCTGCTGGATAGCGGCGATGCCGCATTTTTCGTATTGTTCAGCGCAGTGTTCCTGCTGCTGGCAATACGCCGCATTCACAATAACCGCATCTACGGATAAACCATGCTGCGCAAAATTTTCACTGCCCCGCTGCTGCGCAACATGCTGTTCGTGCTGCTGTTGCTGGGCGCTGCGTTTGCATTGGGCTATCTCGCTACGCATTATTCCATTCAGCACGACATCACGCACAATGCCGGCAACAGTCTGGAACCTTCCACTGTGGAAGTGCTTGAACAACTGGCCGGCCCGGTCAATGTCACGGTGTATGCCACCGGGCACGACGCGCGCCTCGGCGATATTCGCAAGATCATTCGCAATTTTCTGTCGCTCTACCAGCGTTACAAGCCCGATATCAATCTGGTGTTCATTGACCCAGAGAAGGAGGCCGGCAAAGCCCGCGCCGCAGGCATCCAGCTCAACGGCGAGATGGTGATCGAATATGCCGGCCGCAGCGAGCGCCTTACCCGGATCAATGAGCAAGCTATTACCAGTACCTTGCTGCGCTTGGCGCACAGCCGCGATCAAACGGTGATGTACCTGGACGGGCATGGCGAGCGCAAGCTGGATGGCATTGCCAACCATGACCTCGGCAACCCGTTCGGCGCAAAGCTCAGGCAGAACGGTTTCCGCATCAACAGCCTGAACCTGGCGCTGGCGCAGGAAGTGCCAAGCAATGTCAGTGCGTTGGTGATTACTCATCCGCAACTCGATCTCATGCCCGGCGAAGTGGATAAGCTGCTGCGCTACATTGATCGCGGCGGCAACCTGTTGTGGCTGGTCGATGCCGAACCGTTGCGCGGGCTGGAACCACTCGCCGAAAAACTCGACTTGCTGCTGCCGCCCGGTATCGTGATCGACCCGACCGCTGCCGGGATGAATGCGCCCGCCACCTGGTCGCTGGGTGCCAGCTACTCGCCGCATGCGGTGACGCGCAACTTCAATCTGATCACCGCTTTCCCGGAAGCGCGTCCCATCACCTGGAACGAGAATCCGGAATGGGGACATCACATGCTGGTGGAAGTTGCCGCACGCGGCTGGGTGAGCCGGTATCCGGCCAAAGAAAAACCGCGTTTCGACAAGCAACACGACACGCCCGGCCCCGCTGTCATTGCCGTGGCGATGCAACGCAACATCAACGATCGCGAACAGCGCATCGTGGTGGTCGGCAACGGCGCATTCCTTTCCAACAGCTTCGCCGGCAACGGCGGCAACGTGGATCTGGGTGTGAACATGGTGAACTGGCTGGCCAGCGAAGAGCACCTCATTGCCGTTCAGCCGCGTGCCGCAAAGGACAGCAGCCTGGTGCTCGGCAAAACGCAACTTACCGTCATCAGCGTTGGTTTCTTGCTTGTCGTGCCGCTGCTGCTGGCAGGGGTAGGGCTCTATATCTGGTGGAAGCGTCGCCGTGCCTGAACTTCCCGAGGTAGAAATCACGCGGCGCGGTTTGGCCGCGCACCTCGTTGGCCTGCCCGTTGCGGATGTTGTCATCCGCAATGCCAAACTGCGCTGGCCGATCCCGAAAAATCTGCCAAAGCTGTTGCGCGGATGTATCATCCTTTCGCTCAAACGTCGTGGCAAATACCTCTTGATGGATTGCGGCAACGGTACGTTAATCATGCACCTCGGCATGTCCGGCAGCCTGCGCATCCTGCCCGCAAGTACCACACCAGAAAAGCATGACCACTTCGACTTGATTCTGGGTAACGGCACACTGATGCGCCTGCGCGACCCGCGCCGCTTCGGCGCAGTGCTGTGGCATGGCGGCGATGTGTATGCTCACCCGCTGCTCGCCGCACTCGGCCCGGAACCTCTGGAAGATGACTTTGATGCGCGCTATCTTTGCCAGGCCACGCGCGGGCGCAGCCTTGCCATCAAGCAGCTCATCATGGATAACCGCGTGGTGGTCGGCGTAGGTAACATCTACGCCAATGAAGCGCTGTTCCGCGCCGGCATCCGGCCGCAGCTTGCCGCCGGAAAACTCAGCCTGGAGCGTTGCGCCAGGCTGGCTGTTGAAATTCGCGCGACGCTCAACAAAGCCATCCGGCATGGCGGTAGCACCTTGCGCGACTTCGTCGATACCGCCGGACAGCCCGGCTATTTCCAGCAGCACTATTGGGTGTATGGGCGCGGCGGCGAACCATGTCGCAAATGTGGTGCGCCGATCAAACAAATCAGGCAGGGGCAGCGCTCCAGCTTCTACTGCAAGCACTGCCAAAAATAACGGCTACCTCGAATCTGGTGCGGAGAGTGGTGAGACAGGCTTGTTCGATGGCTGCTTTTGGCAATTGCAGATACCCAAAATATCGGCCGCTTGTGCTAGAGTTCACCAAGCACTTCACGAGGTTGATATGAAATACATCCTACTTGCCGTTATTTTGTGGCTCACTGCCTGTGATGGTTCATCCGCTCCAACGCCGAAGATCGCCGAGCCGCAACGCGAGGCGCTGGAAAAGGCCAGGGGAGTCGATCAGGCGGTGCAAAAAGCGGCTGAAGAACAGCAGAAAAACATCGGCGAGGCTGAAGAAAAGTAGGCGCGTCTCATGCGCCAACTAACTGATAAATGGCACGCAGCGAAACGGAACAGGCGGAGAGCATGGCGATCCCATGTCCGCGGTAACCGGAGGGGTTCGCTACACTCAGCCTATCTGCAAATTACGGGGTTCTGGGGGTGTTGCAGCCTATTGATCCGGCACGGTGAAGTATCAACTCCGTTCGGGCTGACCTTGTCGAAGCCCATTCACCTTTCGACAGGCTCAAGGCGAACGGACTTCAAACAT
>JANLID010000035.1 GCA_024654105.1 Gallionella sp.
GAAGGATTTTTGCGGTATGAGTAGCGTTGCAGCGCCGACCTGCACGCAAACCGGCGTTGGCATCACGCCTGTTTGAACGGGCCCCGTTCATTGAGAACGTCGGGGACAAATTTCTAATGAATTATTTTGATTCAATATGAGCATCGTCACGAACAGCAAACTTTTTATCGCCTTTGCCTTGCTGGCGTTCGCGAGTCTGGCGCATGCCGATGAAATGCTTTTTGCCGATCATCCGCTGGCGGGCAGGATATGGGACATGCACAGCCACAGCTTCATCGACGAGGCCGCGTTGCTTGCGGGCACCGATAAGGCCAACGTGCTGCTGCTCGGCGAGACACATGACAATCCGCTGCATCATGAGCTCCAGCAGAAGCTGCTGAAGGCCCGCATCGAATCAGCCGCGCGCCCTGCGTCGATGCCGGCATTGATGCCCGCTTTGATGATGGAACAGCTCGATGCCGAGAGCCAACCGGCGCTCGATCAGGCATTGGCCGGCAGCAATCGCGACGAGGTGTTGAGCAGTGTCACCAGCCTGATCAAGTTCGCCGACTGGCAGGCTTATCAGCCGTTCCTGGCCATTGCTGTCGACAACAAGTTGCCGGTGATTGCCGCCAACACTCCAAACCGGAAATTGCAGCCGGTCATCTGGCGCGGCTACGCTGCTTACGATGCCGGCGAATTGAAGCGCCTGGCCGTCGAACAGGTGTGGAGCGAGAGCCGCCAGAATTATCTGGAAACGTACATGGGGGGAGCGCACTGCGGCAAGCTCAGGGATGAGTTGCGCGCGGGCCTGACCCGCAGCCAGCGGTTGCGCGACGCGTTGATGGTCGATAGCGCGATATCCAGCATTGACCGTGGCGTGGTCGCCATTGTCGGCAGCAGTCACGCCCGCCGTGACATCGGCCTGCCGCTGTATTTTGCCGCGCGCGCGCCGTCGGCCCGTATTCTTTCACTGGCTTTTATTGAGGTCAGCCCGGGTGTGACGGATCCCAAGACATACGAAACGGGTAGCGCTACGGACGATGTTCCTTATGACTTGGTCTGGTTCACGCCGCGTGTCGAAAGAATTGATCCCTGCGCAAATCTCAACATGGAGGCCAAGCCATAAATCGGTGAGTAGCGCGCAGGAAATCATGCTGATGGAGGGGTTGGCACAAGAGGCCGCGCTGGTGGTGAATTCCAGGATGCTGCAGGAACGCCAGGCACGCGCCGAACAGCGCTACCAGCGGCCTTGCTGCTGGACGAGTTGCCCGAGCATTTGCATGGCCGCAATCTCGCCGAGTTCATCGCCGGCAACCTTGGCCAGATGATGCGGCTTGCCGCCGGTCTGGAAGAGGGTTCCTGTCACTTCGAGACTAGCATTCTGCGCTCGAACGGGGTGCAGATCCCGGTGGAAATCCACGCCAACCGGCCCATGCCGGACGAACCGCTGATCCAGGCATTTTTTCGCGACATTTCCGCCATCCAGCAATCCCGCAAAGAACTCCACCACCTGGCGCACCACGACTCGCTTACCAAGCTGCCCAACCGTTTGTTGTTCCATGACCGCCTGGGCCATGCCCTGGAACTGGCGCGGCGCGAGGGACTGCAGATCGCCGTGCTGTTCATGGACCTCGACCGCTTCAAGAACGTCAACGACACGCTCGGCCATCCCATCGGCGACAAGCTGCTGCAGGGAAGTGGCGCAGCGAATCAAGAGCCGGCTGCGCGAGGAAGACACCCTGGCGCGGCTTGGTGACGACGAGTTCATCCTGCTTATCGAGCAACGGAGCGAAGCCCAGGAGGTTGCCATGATTGCCCAAAAACTGCTGGATGCCTTTGCCCAGGCGTTTGCGGTGGACGGGCACGATCTGTATCTTTCGGCCAGCATCGGCATCAGCCTGTTCCCGATGGACGGCCAGAACGCCACCACCCTGGTACGCAATGCCGATATGGCCATGTACCGCGCCAAGGAGCAAGGACGCAACAACTTCCAGTTCTACACACGGGAACTGACTACCGGCGCCATCTAAAGGGTTGCGCTGGAAACTGCGCTGCGCCTGGCGCTTAAACGAAGCGAGCTGTTGCTGCACTATCAGCCGCAGATCGACCTGAAGAGCGGTTTGCTGATCGGCGCCGAAGCGCTGATCCGCTGGCAGCATCCCGAAATGGGCTTGGTGCTTCCGGACCGGTTTATCCATCTTGCGGAAGAGAACGGACTGATTCGGCCCATCGGCGAATGGGTGCTGTTCAACGCCTGCGACCAGATGCGCTCGTGGCGGGAGCAGGGATTCATGCTTCCGCACATCGCGGTAAACCTGTCGGCCATCAGTTGAAAAAGGCCGGGTTCGTCGAACTGGTGCGGCGCGTGCTGCGCGAAACCCGCGTGGACCCCGGCTGGCTGGAACCGGAAGTCACCGAGAGTTTCATCATGAGCCAGGCGGAGGAAGCGATCGGCATGCTCGACCAGCTAAAGGAAATGGGCGTGCAACTGGCCATTGACGATTTCGGCACCGGCTATTCCAGCCTGAGCCACCTCAAGCGATTGCCGGTGCACAAGCTCAAGATCGACCGCTCGTTCGTGCAAGGTGTCCCGCAGGACAACAATGACGCGGCCATCGCCTTGGGAAACAGCATGCAGCTCAGGGTCATCGCCGAGGGTGTGGAAACGGAACAGCAGCAGGATTTTTTGCGTGCCGAAGGCTGCGATGAGGGGCAGGGTTATTTGTACGGCCACCCGGTTTCCGGCGCAGATTTTCTCTCGGCCTGGCAGCGGCGCTAATTCCATTTCCAGATTGAAAATGCTTTTTTGTAGGGCGGGTTTCACCCGCCGGATTAGCTTATTTTCGAAATGAAAATGGAATAAAACGTTCGCGCGTGACGACGATACGAGGCAAGGTGAACGATTATTGTGCATCGGGTTATGATGCGAAGGCCGCGGATCATGGCGGGCGGGAAGCGCCCCGCTTGCGCGCTTCGATGCGCTTCAGGAACACGCCCATCACTTCGCGGTACAGCGCGTCCTTGAGCACGCTGTCTTCGTTGCCGGCATCGACGTTGGGGTTGTCGTTGATCTCGATCACGTAGAGGCGGCGGCCGATCTGCTTGATGTCCACGCCGTAGAATCCGTCGCCGATCAGACTGGCCGCCCTGAGCGCCATCTTCACGACGCGCTCCGGCGCTTCGCCGGCTGACAAGGCCTCGGTTTTTCCTTCGACGAAATCATGCTTCTCATCGCCGTGCCGGATGATCTGCCAGTGGCCGGGAACCATGAAGTATTTCGCGACGAACAGCGGACGCCGGTCGAGGATGCCGACGCGCCAGTCGAACTCGGTGGGCAGGTATTCCTGCGCGACGATCAACTCGGATTTGTCGAGCAGGGCATTCACCTTGGCGGGCAGTTCTTGTTCCGACTCCACCTTCACTACGCCCAGCGAGAACGAGCTGTCCGGCTGCTTGAGCACGCAGGGCAGCCCGAGTTTCGTGATGATCTGCTTCACGTTGTCGCGATGTACCAGCAGGGTCTTCGGTGCGGGGATGCGGTGCCGCGCGAGTATCTCGGCAAGATAGACCTTGTTGTTGCACTTCAGGATGGAGTCCGGATCGTCGATCACCACCAGCCCCTTGGCGGCGGCGCGCCGCGAGAAACGGTAGGTGTAGTGGTTGACGAAGGTGGTGTCGCGGATGAATAGCGCGTCGAACTCGGCAAGCCGGCCGTAGTCTGCCCTGGTGATGAGTTCCGTATGCATGCCCAGCGCTTGCGCCGCCTTTCCGAACTTTTGCAACGCCTTGGCATTGGAGGCCGGTTCGGGGTTGTCCGGGTCATGCAGGATGGCGAGGTTGTAGCGCGGCGCGGCAAGCTTATGGGTGCGCCGCCTGCGGCCCGTGAAGTATTCCGTGGTGGCCTGGATCGCGAATTCTTGGTGCTGGGGCGGGATGTCGCTGGCGGCAATCGGCCGCACACTGCGGATGCGCCAATGCTGGCCGCGGCGCTCGAAAGCGGCGCGCAGCAGCGGGGCCTGCAGCAGGTTGAAAAGCTGCCTGCTGAGTTGACTGTGGCGGCTCGCCGCATTGCGGCCGAAGTAGATGCTGAGCTCGAAGGTGTCCGACTTGATCGGCGCCAGCGATTTCTGGATCAGCTCGTCCAGCCCCTCGGTCAGCAGCCGCA
>JANLID010000042.1 GCA_024654105.1 Gallionella sp.
GGACATGGAATCCATCGAATCGCTCAACACCGCGCTGCTGGAATACAAGGGCACACTGATGTTCGTCAGCCATGACCGCGAGTTCGTCAGCTCACTGGCCACACGCATCATCGAAATTTCCGCCAAGAGCGTGACCGACTACCACGGCACATATGAAGAGTATTTGCGCGACCAGGGGATGGTTACTTAACATCGTCATTGCCGCGCAGGCGGGAGTGGCGGGAACCTGGATGTGACAATTTCTTCAGGAGCGATCGGCGTTTTCGATTCCGGTGTCGGCGGACTCTCGGTGCTGCACCACATTCGCCAAGCACTCCCGAACCAATGCCTGATCTACGTCGCCGATTCCGCTCACGTACCCTATGGCGGCAAATCGCCAGACTATATCGGGCAACGCTCGCATACCCTCACCCGTTTCCTCATTGAGCGAGGTGCGGACGCCATCGTCATCGCCTGCAATACCGCCACGGCAGCAGCGGCAACCGGTCTGCGCAGCCAGTTCGGCATTCCCATCGTCGGCATGGAGCCGGCCGTCAAACCCGCTGTCGCCGCCACCCAAAGCGGCGTGGTTGGCGTACTCGCCACCATCGGCACGTTGGAAAGTGCGCGCTTCGCGGCGCTATTGGATAAGTATGCGGGAGAAATCGAGATCGTCACCCAAGGCTGCCCCGGCCTGGTCGAACAAGTGGAAAGGGGCGAACTGAGCGGCGCACGCACACGCGAACTGATCGAACGCTATACCGCGCCGTTACTGGCGCGCGGCGCAGATATCTTGATCCTGGGATGCACCCACTACCCCTTCCTCGCTCCGCTGATCCGCGAAGTGGTTGGGGCGAACATCACGCTGGTGGATACCGGTGCAGCCGTCGCACACCAACTGCAACGCCGCATCCACAGCGAGTTGCCACACCGCTTGCAGGGTGAAGCATCTGCGCAATTCTTCACCAGCGGTGATGCTGAACAAGCAGCGCGTATCATGTCGCTATTGTGGAGTGGGAATGTTGCGGTGCGGCAGTTGCCGCAGGCATTTTTATAAGTTCACGGATATATTCGCTACAATCTACAAAAAACAATTCAAGGAAAAAACCGTATGAATGCCGCCCACCACTACACTCTGACCATCTCCTGTCCGGACCGCGCGGGCATCATCGCGGCGGTAAGCGGGTTCATCGCGCAGCAGGGCGGCTTCATCGTCGAGGCGAGTTATCACACCGAGCAGGAGGCGCAGCGCTTCTTCATGCGTCAGGAAATCCTGGCTGACTCGCTACCGTTTGATGCGCATGAATTTTGTCGCCGTTTCGCGCAGCTTTCCGATGACTTCGAAATGACCTGGCAGTTGTCCGATTCCGCACGGAAGAAGCGGCTGGTGATTCTGGTGAGCAAGCAGGATCATTGCCTGAATGACTTGCTGTATCGTTGGCGCAGCGGCGAACTGCTGGTGGATATCCCCTGCGTGATCTCCAACCACGAAGACCTGCGCAGCTTCGTCGAATGGCACGGCATTCCGTTCATCCACGTTGACATGACAGACAAGACAGCGGCATTCGCCAAAATCGGCGCACTATTCGAGCAGCATCAGGGCGACACGCTGGTGCTGGCGCGTTTCATGCAGATCATGCCGCCGGATTTATGCCAGCGTTACGCCGGGCGCATCATCAACATCCATCACAGCTTTTTGCCGTCCTTCGTCGGCGCAAAGCCCTATCATCAGGCCTATCTGCGCGGCGTAAAACTGATCGGCGCGACCTGCCATTATGTTACCGGCGAACTGGACGCGGGGCCGATCATCGAGCAGGATACGGTGCGCGTGGATCACGGCGATACGGTGGACGATCTGGTGCGCTACGGGCGCGACATCGAGAAAACGGTGCTGGCGCGCGGCCTGCGTTACCATGTTGAAGACCGCGTGCTGATCTGCGGCAACAAGACCATTGTGTTCCGCTAACAGGCATGGCGAGTTGCCATCCCTGATAATGAAACTCACCATGCCCGTTTCCCTCACCCCAACCCTCTCCCGCCTTGCGGGCGAGGGGGCAAACGCATCGCTGCGCGAGTTTCACGTTAACGCGGCACCCGGCGATTTTCAGCCGGGCTGCCCCGGATTCAGCTTGCCGGCTCGGTCTTGCGCCTGAACAGTGCTGCCACAGGTTTGCTGGGCGCGCCCGATAACGGTTGAGATTCCATTTGCGGTCCCGGTGTCGAGGGTTCATAAGGCTTGCTGAACCAATCATCCGCCGCCGGTTTGCGGGCATGGCTGGTGACCGCCTTGAGCGGACCGTGGCCGGTATAGAGCCGCTTGTGTGCCGGCTCCGGAAGGTGTTCACGCGGGAGGGTGCGTTTCAATAATTTTTCGATGTCGTCTAGCTTGCGCTCTTCCTGGCTGTCTATCAACGACACCGCCTCTCCGGACGCGCCCGCGCGCCCGGTGCGACCGATGCGGTGCACATAATCCTCGGCGTGCATCGGCAATTCGTAATTCACCACCAAAGGCAACTGGTCGATATCGAGACCGCGCGCTGCCACATCGGTGGCCACCAGCGCAACGATGCTGCCCGCCTTGAATGCCTCCAGCGCCTTGATGCGCTCCAGCTGGGTCTTGTCGCCGTGAATGGCGTCGGCAGAAATGCCATCGCGCGCCAACTTGCGCGCGACGAGTGCCGCGCTCAGCTTGGTGCGCGTGAATACCAGCACCTGTCTGACTTCGCGCGCACGGATGATCTCGGTCAGGGCGTGGAATTTATGCTCATGTTCGACCATATAAACCGATTGTTTGACGCTCTCGTTTTCAGTCTTGATGCGTGCCGTTTCCACGGTGACTGGATGCTGCAGAAAGTCCTGCGCCAGCTTTTTGATGCTGTCGGAAAAAGTGGCCGAAAACAGCAGGGTCTGCCGCTGCTTCGGCAGCAGCGCGAGGATGCGCAATAAATCCGGCATGAAACCCATGTCCAGCATGCGGTCGGCCTCATCCAGGATCAATATCTGCACCTGGTTAAGCATCAGGTTGCGGCTCTCGACGTGATCGAGCAGACGCCCGGGAGTCGCCACCAATATCTCCAGCCCCTTCATCAGCACCGGTTTCTGTGCCTTGATATCGGTGCCGCCATACACCACGGTGGAGCGCAGCGGCACATGTTTGGAGTAGGTGGCGACGCTCTCGCCGACCTGGATCGCCAGTTCCCGCGTGGGCGTGAGGATCAGCGCACGAATCGGGTGGCGGGCAGGCGAGGCGCTGGTGCTGGCATATGGCAACAGGCGCTGCAACAACGGCAAGGTGAACGCCGCCGTCTTGCCAGTACCGGTCTGCGCCATCGCCATCAAGTCGCGGCCAGCCAGCACATGCGGGATGGCTTGTGCCTGTATCGGTGTCGGTTCGGAATAACCCGATTCTTCGATGGCGCGCAGTATCAGCGGGTCGAGGTCGAGAGAGGAAAACAAGATTTTTTCAGCGATGAGATCAGTCATATAGGTGTCCATTGTACCGAATCAGCGTACGTATGGCTTGGCGACATGCCGCCAGGCGCAAAAAACACCTGACGTTGCTGGAAGGAAGCCGGGATGAGTCTGCGTGATGGGTGTTTGGCAGGCCGCTTCACGGGTGCGATTCAAACTGATGTGTTCAGTCATGCGGCCTTTCTGACCTGATTCCAATAGTTGTCCCATTGCTTGTTTGCCCGATTCGGGCGCAAGGCCAGCATGTGTTCGGCGTTTTCGGCGCACCGCCGCGAGCCCGGAAGCTTGGGCCGTTTCTGGACGATGTGGCGGTGCGCGCTCCCGATTTCACCCGAG
>JANLID010000090.1 GCA_024654105.1 Gallionella sp.
GCGCCTCACAATGGCGCAGACTGCGCTGAACTTTCAGATGGCCGCGGCGAAGGATAATGCCGAGTCCGTGGCGAAGATAGAAGCGCGTAATAAAGCGACTGCTGCGTTGGTTGGCCGGATTCAAGATCAAATTGCCGTTGAGAAACAAGCTGAGGCAACTGCCGGGGCTATGGGGAACAAAATTGAATCCCTTGTGCTTAAGTACGTATCGTGGACAGCGGCAATTGCGGCGACGGTAAGTGTGTTGAAGCAAATGTGGCAACAGGGACACGAGGCAGCAGAGGTAGATTTACGGTTGGATGTAACGCTGCGGGCTGTCGGTGCTACCTCGGGTCGCACGGCTGACCAGTTGAACAAGCTGGCCGAATCAATGAGCCGAACGACGCGTTTTGATGACACCGCGATAAAGCAGGGAATGACGTCGATGTTGAAGTTCAGCAGCGTCCACTCTGAAACGTTTGACCAGGCAATCAAGGTCGCTGTTAAATATGCCGAAATGAGCGGCAGTAGTCTTCAGGCATCGTCGCAGCAGATTGGTCGCGCATTGGAGAACATCGCTTCCGGCCGGGGGTCTGGCGGGCTGCGCGGATTAGAGGAGCAGTTCGGTAAGCTGACCAGTACGCAGCGCAATTACATCGACGAGTTGGTCAAGCTCGGGCAAGCCACCGATGCGCAGAATTACTTGCTCGGCATCATGAACACGAAACTCGGCGATATCGATACCGAAATGGCCGGGGCTGCTAATAATTCAGTCCCGGCGCTTAAGAAAGCCTGGAAAGAGTTGATGGAGGAATTGGGCAAGCCGCCAAAAGAGGGCGGTGTGCTAGATTGGTTTATTCGCAAAGGTGCCGAGTCAATCGCTAACTGGGCACGCTTTTTGAAAGATGACGGGGGCGCGGGGGCGGAGTCAAAACTGCGTTCCGATTTGGAATGGATGATTGAACGTGGAAAAACCGCAGAGCCTAAAGGCGCTGATGATGCTCATTATGCCAAGATTATTGACCAAGCAGTTGAGGCGAAGAAAAAGTTAGCGCAACTAAATGCTGATTCGATTGATCGACAAATTGAGCGCGACTTGATCGAGGGTACAAAGCGGGACAAGGCGGCGGAAGCTGCCGCAAAAGAAAGTGCGCGGCGTGCAGAAGAGCAGAAAACTGAGGAATGGAAAAAAGGCGCAGCGAAGCGCAAGGCAATAGACGACAAGGCGAATGCCGATTATGTAAAGTCGATCACCGAGCAAGAAAAAATCATGGAGGAGGCGCAAAAGCTTGGCAACGAGTTCCTGATGAAACAGGATGCCGAGCGGCTGAAAGAACTGAAGCGCGTTCGCGACATCAACATCAAGGGCGAAGTCGCAATGGCGCAAAAGATTGTCGATGAAGACTTTGCAGCGGCGCAGCAAATTGCACGCGATCAGATTGCTGAGAATGACCGAGTTACGGAGTATGAACGCAGGGCAGCGGAAGAACGCAACGAGATACACCGCAAACAAGCTGAGGAAATGAATCACGACCTTACAGATGCAATCATGCGTGGGTTTGAGTCTGGTAAGAGTTTTGCTGAAAACTTCCGCGATACCGTCGTCAATATGTTCAAAACGCTGGTGCTGCGGCCGATTATCTCCGCAGTGCTGAGTCCTGTGACAGGAGCTATGGCCAGCGCGGCAACTAATGCGGGGCTATCAGGCATATCGAACGCAGCCTGGAGCGCGGGGAGCACCAGCTTGGTAGGCTCGGTGGGTGGGTGGATGGGTTCTGCGGCTGCGGGTGGCGTCCCAGTTACGAGTACTCTCGGTGCGGTGGCGTCCGGGGCTGGCTACGCCGGGGCGGGATCAACCGGGATGATGGGAACTGCTAGCTCAACATTGGCCGCAATCCCGGGATGGGGCTGGGCTGCGCTTGCAGCAGCAGCAGTAGCCACATATATCCTTAGTAGCGGCGACGGCGACGCGCAGCGCACTGGAAATTGGTCTGGTGGTTTTGGCAAGAGCACAACATCCACTTCTAATCGCTGGTTTTCCGGTTCTGAGATGGGTGCGACGATGGCCCAGTTTTCTACTGAACTTGCTGCATCGGAGCAGCAGATGGTGACGTTGCTCAAGCTAAACGCCTCACAGATCGGCACCATCGACACGAAGCTGGCTAAGTTAAGCGGCACACAATACGGCTTTGGCATGGAACATACCGACTGGACACAATCCGGAGCCCCACAGGCCATCGCCGCCAATAGGTTTCGTGCAGTCGCAGAGAGTCTCGGGCTGTCGGTTGAGGCGCTGACGCAAAAGATGCTTGACGCGCAAAAGGTGATTGATCTTGCGCCGCAGAAAAGACAGCTTGAAATCCAGTTGATGCAGTTGCAAGGTAAGGAGCTAGAGGCACTCACCGCGATGCGTGAGGACGAGCTGAAGCAATTTGATCCGATGCTACATGCGTTGGTGAAACAAATCTATGCTGAGCAGGACTTGGTAACTGCGCGGGAGAAGGAAGCTGTGGCTGTGCAGGATTTGATTGATACAATTAACAACGACCTAAATGCTGCACTGAGTGATACAAATTCTGCTATGGGTGAGCAAGCTTCAAATACGCGCACCGCAGCGAATGCTGCCCACCAACTTTCTGAGGCGTATAAGCGTGTCAGCGATGGT
>JANLID010000110.1 GCA_024654105.1 Gallionella sp.
CTGGTAAAAAACAGCGAAATATGCCTATTTTTTGTGCAATTGCTTGCCGGTGCAACGGTTTGTTGCTCCGGAAATTTTAAGTCCGACAGGCTGCTAGGCTGTCTAAGAACGACAGCCAAGTCATTGGTTATAGCCATTCGACTAAACGAGCAAACAACGCTCGTCAAGTCGCTGGTTATGTGCCCTTCGTGGTGAAGTGCTTTTTATAGGTTTATTGGTGCATAACGGGCAATTCCCCTATTGAGCTTGCGCGCGCTTGCCGTTATGCTCAACGCCTGATGCCTATTCCCATGAACGCAAATTGAACGCCTCTTCACGTCCCGGCCTGATGATCGTTGACGACGACCCGCTGATTCGCGAGGGATTGGCGGCCGCTCTCGACAATGATTTCAATGTTTATCTGGCCGAATCGCGTGCTGCCGCAATTGATTTGTTGCGCAATTTGCCTGCCCCCCCGCAACTGGCATTGATTGACCTGGGGCTCCCCCCCGTCCCGCACCGCCCCGATGAAGGCTTCCATCTGATCGCCGAATTGCTGGCGCACTCGCCGGAAATCAAAATTTTTGTTTTGTCCGGGCAAGGTGAACAAAGCAACGCCCGCCATGCACGCGCGCTGGGCGCGACCGATTTCATCGCCAAACCCTGCGCGCCGGAAAAAATCAGGAAGCAGCTCGCTGAGGCGCTGGCGGTCCAGGGCAGCGAACGCGACCTTGAGCAATCGCTCGGCCTCATCGGGCAGAGCCCGGCCATGCAAATGCTGCGCAACCAAATTGCGATGTATGCCGCCATCCCCTTTCCCGTGCTGGTCGAAGGTGAGTCGGGCTGTGGCAAGGAACTGGTGGCTACCGCCATACAAAAACTGGGAAGCAAACCGGGCGCGCCATTCAAGACGTTCAACTGCGCCGCCGTTTCTCCCACGCTGATCGAACCAGCCCTGTTCGGCCACAGCAAGGGGGCATTCACCGGCGCGACCGGCGCGCAATCCGGCTTTTTCGAAGAGGCGGCGGACGGCACACTGTTTCTCGACGAGATCGGCGAACTGCCGCCGGAACTCCAGACCAAGCTGCTGCGGGTGCTGGAGAATGGCGAATATCAACGCGTCGGCGAGACCGAAACGCGCAAAAGCCGGGCGCGTATCATCGCCGCGACCAATCGCAATTTGCGCGATGCGGTAAAAACCGGCGCATTTCGCGGCGACCTGTATCACCGCCTGAATGTATTTTCGATTTCCGTCCCGCCGCTGCGCGAACTGGGGCAAGACAAGCTGCTCCTGCTCGACCATTTCCGCGCTTATTATGCGCAACAAATCAGGCAGGCGCCGTTTGAATTGGACCCGGATGCGTTGCAATGCTGGGAACGCTACAGCTTCCCCGGCAACACCCGCGAATTGCGTAATATCGTCATCCGGTTGATCACCAAACACCCCGGAAAAATCGTTGATGCCATGCAATTACGGGATGAATTTGACCCGCTGGAAACCACCGCTACCGGAGGACAGAAGACAGAAAACAGAGGACAGATGCTTGATGCCCTCAAGGCGGGCAATTTCAATCTGGATCAATACCTGCTTGAACAGGAACACCGCCATATCGCCGCAGCGCTGGAACTCGCCGGCGGCAACATCAGCGAAGCAGCACGGCTGCTCGGCATCAACCGCACCACGCTGCACAGCCGCCTGGACGCACATGAAAAACTCGGCCAATAGGATTCCGTTATGTATTTAGAGCACTTCGGACTCAATGAACCTCCCTTCAGGATCACGCCTATCACGGTATTCTTTTTTTCCGGCGCCAACCGTGGCGAAATCCTGGATGCGCTGATCTACTCGTTAAGCGAGGCCGAAGGCATCATCAAGGTCAGCGGCGAAGTCGGCAGCGGCAAGACCATGTTGTGCCGCATGCTGCTGGAAAAGCTCCCCGAACATATCGAGACCATTTATCTTGCCAACCCCAGCCTGTCGCGCGAGGAGATGCTGTATGCAATTGCCGACGCACTTGGCTTGGACATTGGTGATGAGCGCATCGGCGTCATCATGCACAACATCCAGAACAAGCTCGAGGAAAAGGCGCGCGAAGGCAAGCGTGTTGTCGTGCTGGTGGATGAAGCGCATGCCATGCCGCTGGACACGCTGGAAGAGTTGCGCCTGCTGTACAACCTGCAAGTCGGCAATGCCAAACTGCTGCAAATCATTCTGTTTGGACAACCGGAACTGAATGCCAAGCTGGATCAGCCAAACATGCGCCAACTCAAGGACCGCATCGTGCATCACTTCCACATGCAACCGCTGTCGCGCAATGCTCTTGAAAGCTACCTGATGTTCCGGATGCGTGCGGCGGGCTACCACGGCCCGAACATTTTTTCGCCGGACACCGTCAAACTCATTGCCAGCGCCTCCAACGGCCTGATGCGCCGCGTCAATATCCTTGCGGATAAATCGCTATTGGCGGCCTTTGTGGAAGACACGCACGATATCAAAGCGCGCCACGTGCGAGCAGCGATGCGCGACAGCGAACTCAAGCCTGCCGACGTTCTGTCCGGCAAAAAGCTGCTGGCAGGCGGCGCCGTTGCCGCGCTGCTTTTGGCAGCCCCGGTTGCCTGGTGGGCGCTGGATAAACAGAGGACAGAGGACAGAGGACAGAATACAGAAATCAATGTGGCTTCCCTGCCAGCACCCGCAACTGCGACGCCACCCGCCGATGCACCTCACGCAATTGCCGCTCAGCCGGAGAGCCTGCCTGTCCCAACACCCGGAACGGAAACAGCGCAAGCCGCCGTTAATGCGAGCACAGCGCCCCGATCCATAGTTACCCGGCCGGATAACCTGCCTGCCCCAGCATCCGGCACGGAAGCAGTTCAAGCAGAGGTTGTTGCCAATCCCCCGCCCCAACCCGGGCAGGCAGTAGCTGCCGTACCGCCGGTAGCGGACAATGATTTGGCAATCAGCAAATTAAGCCTGTTTGAACAACGCATGGCGGCGGGCAAACAATTGCTCGAGCAGAAAAATACTGTCGCCAGCATTCAATTATTCTACAACGAAACAATCAACCAGAAACGCACCGAAGGCTTCCTGATACGCGCTGACAAACTGGGGACACTTTCTGAAATCTACCTGCTGCCTGCCAGATTCGGGGGTAAGGCTGGTCTGCGTGTCCTCTATGGAACGTATCCGTCAGTTGATGCGGCGCGCAGCGGAATCAATGATCTGCCCAAACGTTATCAGGAAGCCTTCGCCGCATCTGTTTATATTTACTGAAAGAAATAGCCCGAAAGGCATATTGAGCAAGCCCTGCAAAGCTGTTAGGCTTCGCTCCAGATAACGGGAGTGGGAAAATGCGTTTACGCAATACTGTGTATTTCTGCGCCATCAGCGCAATTCTTGCCGGTTGCGGCACCAAGCCCGTTCAGCCTTCGGATAAACATATCCAGCGGCAGGATAGCTTGCCCGTCACCTCCCCCATCCCGCAACCGATCAGGCGCGCCGTCACTCTGCCGCCGCCCAAACCAACGCCCAAAGCCGAAATCTACAGCGTTGTGGTCACCAATGTTTCCGCGCAGGAAATCCTGTTTGCGCTGGCGCGCGACGCAAAGATCAACCTCGACATCCATCCCGGTATTCAGGGAACCGTCACGCTGAACGCACTGAACCAGACCCTGCCGCAGATACTGACACGCATCGCCAGGCAGGTGGACATGCGCTATGAGCTGGACAACGGCATCTTGACCGTGATGCCGGACAAACCTTTTCTGAGGACATACAAGATTGACTTCGTCAACATGTCACGTGCAGTAAAAAGCGAAAATTCCACTTCCACGCAAATTGCCGGAACCGCGGGTATCAGCTCTGCTTCCACTTCAGTCACCAGTAACACCAAAAACGATTTAATGCAAAGCTTGATAGACAATGTTAAAGCGATGCTCCTTGATGAAGACAAACTCAAATACAATGAAGCCATAGAATTGGCCGCTTCGAATCAAGCGCGCACAGAGGGAACTGGCACAATATCCACATCTTCATCTTTGGGGGGAGCAGTTACAAACAGTGATGGGGCAACTAATATTTCCGGCCCAGGCAGTTCAGCATCAGGCAGCGGCAATCAATCCATCCAAAGCGGGGGTGCAGCCATAGCAAAGACCGGGACTTATGAACGAGCCGTCAATGTTTTTGCAAATAATGAAACTGGCGTACTGATTGTCCGGGCGACCAGCCGTCAACATGAAAAGGTTCAAGAATTTATCGACAAGGTAATGGCAGCAGCAAAACGCCAAGTACTGATTGAAGCGACGATCGTGGAAGTGCGCTTGAATGATAATTACAAGCAAGGGATTAATTGGTCGGCTTTACGGCTCGGCACAAGGGGCGTCAGCCTGACTCAGGCCGGAACAGCAGGATTGTCAAGCGCCAACCCATTAAATATTTTCACCATCGACTATGCCAACCCCACTTCCCAAGGCAACTTTAGCGCGCAGATTTCCCTGCTGGAATCATTCGGCACGGTCAAGGTATTGTCCAGCCCCAAGCTCAGCGTAATGAACAATCAAACCGCATCACTAAAGGTGGCCGACAATAAAATATATTTCACCGTTGCGTCGACTCCCGCCGTTTATACCAGCGCCGGTGTCATGACTAGCCCCACAACCTACACCACCACCCCCCAGACAGTTTCGGTGGGTTTTATTATGAATGTCACGCCTCAAATCAGTGACAGCGACACTGTCACGATTAACGTTCGCCCCACGATTACCCGAATCGTTAGTTTTGTCAAAGATCCCAACCCTGATTTGGCCAAAGCTGGTGTTGTTAACGAAGTTCCTGAAATTCAAATACGTGAAATGGAGTCCATTATCAAAGTTGATAGTGGACAAATCGCCGTGATGGGTGGCCTGATGCAGGATGAGATTAACAACCTGACAGATGCAGTCCCCGGAATATCTGGAATTGCATTTGCCGGTGAGCTATTCAAACATCGCAACGACAAAACGACCAAAACCGAGCTGGTGATTTTCCTGCGCCCGGTGGTCATCAAGGATGCCAGCCTGACCGGCGATTTCAGTGCGTACCGCGACATCCTGCCGGATCAAAATTTCCTCAAAGAACCCGCCCCGGCGGCAAGCCCTGAGAAGCCATGACATGAGCCTGCTTCTGGATGCCCGCAAGAAATCGCAACAGGCGGACGAGCTTCGGCTGGAAGACCATTCGGCGGATACCAGCGGAAAATCGGATGCGTCTGACTACGCCCACAAGATTGACGAAGCGGCACGCAGCGCCGGGCAAAATTTGTTCAACGCAAAATCGCCATTGCCGCCACCGGGACGCTCACGGCCCAATATAAAACTTCTGCTGGCGCTGGGTGGCACGATTCTGCTGGTCGCAATCGGTGTAGGTTATTTGTGGTATCTCGATTCGGCCATTGCCACCGCGCCACTCCGCCCGATCAGTGCGCCATCGGCCCAGCCTATTGCCCAAGCCCAGCCCGTCGCTCAGGCGCAGCCTGCTACTGCCGCCGTCGCCGAACCAGCACCGCAAAATGCCTTGGTTCCCGGCATCGGCACACGGGCCATCGCCACGGCAACGCCGCCTGCCGCTTCTCCCAGGAACACATCCGCACCAGCCCGGCCAGCCCGCGTGAGCGAGCCGCCACGCCGGGATGACAGCCCGATAAAAATCAAGCAGCAGAAAATAGCCGAGCAGATTGACCCGCTGCTGCTGGATGCGTATTCCGCCTATCAGCGTGGCGAACTGGGCCAGGCACAACAACTGTACCTGGCACTATTCCAAAAAGATGCACGCAACACTGACGTACTGCTGGGGCTTGCCACCATTGCGCAGCAGCAGGGAAACAACATGATTTCGGCGCAGTATTACGCGCGCATTCTGGAGCTTGACCCGCGCAATGCGGCGGCAAATGCCGGCATGTCCGCGCTGAGAACCGATGATGGAAACACAGAGAGCCAGTTGAAAAATCTGTTGCGCGAGCAAGGCAATTCCGCCGCGTTGCATTTTGCGCTGGGCAATCTCTACGCCGGACAATCGCGCTGGAGCGAGGCGCAGCAGGCCTATTTCAATGCCTATACGCTGGAACCCGGCAATCCGGAATTCGCCTTCAATCTTGCAGTCAGTCTGGATCACCTCGGCCAGCGCCAGTTAGCCGCACAACATTACCAGCACGCCCTGCAATTTGATCCGTCGCACCGCGCAGGTTTCGATCACGCGCAAATCGAGCTGCGCGTAAAGGAACTGACACGCTGATTCTTCATGACTGCTAACCATAACCAATTCCAACAACCGCTGGGACGGATACTGGTCGACAAGGGTGTGATCAGCGACGACCAACTGCGCATCGCCCTGCAGGAGCAGGGCAAGGCGCATCAGCCGTTAGGACACCTGCTGGTGCGCCTGGGCTTCCTCTCGGAAGCCACTATCCGCAATGTGCTGTCGGAAAATCTCGGCCAGGAAAGCGTCGATCTCTCCACCATCATCATCGACCCCGCCGCGCTGGCGCTCATCCCCAAGGATGTTGCGCGACGCTATCAATTATTGCCGCTGTCAGTGGACAAGGTCAGCCGTGTCATGACGCTGGCGGTCGCCGATCCGGAGAACATCATCGCGCTGGATCAGGTGCGCGCCCTGCTCAAGGATGAGTACCGGCTGATTACCCAGCTTGCCAGCGAATCCGACATCCTGCGCGCGATCGACCAGTACTACGGTTTTGAGCTTTCCATCGACGGCATCCTGCACGAAATCGAGCCGGGCGAGATGGAATATCAGACGCTGCAGTCCGGCGTCAACGAATTCAGCCAGCCGGTGGTGCGCCTGATCGACGCGCTGCTGACCGAGGCGGTGCAACGCGGCGTTTCCGATATCCACTTCGAACCGGAAAGCAGCTTCCTGCGCATCCGCTACCGGGTCGACGGCGTACTGCGCCAGGTGCGCAGCCTGCACAAGAGCTTCTGGCCGGCGATGGTGGTGCGCATGAAGGTCATGAGCAACATGAACATCGCCGAAACGCGCGCGCCGCAGGACGGGCGGATTTCCCTGCGCCTGTCCGGCCGCCCGATCGATTTTCGGGTGGCCTCGCACCCCACCACGCATGGCGAGAATCTGGTACTGCGCATTCTGGACCGGCAAAAAGGCATCGTGCCGCTCGACCATATCGGCCTGGATGATATAGCACTCAACATGCTGAAAATGATCATCGCCAAGCCGGAAGGCATTGTGCTGGTGACCGGCCCGACCGGCAGCGGCAAGACCACCACGCTATATTCCATCCTGAATCACATCAACACCGAGTCGGTCAATATCATGACCCTGGAAGACCCGGTTGAATACCCGGTTTCGCTGATCCGCCAGACCTCGGTGAATGAAGCCGCCAAACTGGATTTCGCCAACGGCATCCGCTCCATGATGCGCCAGGACCCGGACATCATTCTGGTCGGCGAAATCCGCGACCACCCCACCGCCGAAATGGCATTCCGCGCCGCGATGACCGGCCATCAGGTGTATTCGACGCTGCATACCAATTCCGCCATCGGCGCAATCCCGCGCCTGCTCGACATCGGCATCCTGCCCGACATCATGGCCGGCAACATCATCGGCATCATGGCGCAGCGCCTGATACGCCTGTTGTGCAAGGAATGCAAATACGCCTACCAGCCGGACACCCAGGAACGCAATCTATTGGGGCTTGAACCCAACCAGGACATCACGCTGTATCGCGCCGCCGGTTGCGAGGCCTGCCATCACCAGGGCTACAATGGCCGCATGGCCATCATGGAACTGCTGAAGATGGATCACGAGCTGGATGACATGGTTTCTTCCCACGCCAGCACCAGCAAGATCAAGAAAGCCGCACTCGCCAAAGGGTTTCGCCCGCTGGCTATGGATGGTATTCGCCGCATTCAACATGGCCTCACCTCGCTTGCGGAGGTCAGCCGCGTGGTCGATCTCACCGATAGGCTTGGATAATGGCACTCTACTCCTACCGTGCGATTAACGATCAGGGAAAGTCCAGCAAAGGGCTGCAGGACGCGGCCAATGTAATTGATCTGGAATTGCGTCTGAAGCGTAGCGGGCTGGACTTGATCAATGCCAAGCTGGACACCGGGAAATACCGCGGGCGCAGCAAAATCAAACGCCCCGAACTAATCACTTTCTTCTTCAACCTTGAACAGCTCACCCATGCCGGCGTGCCGTTGCTGGAAAGCCTCGCCGACCTGCGCGACACGATGAACGACATGCGCTTCCGGGAAATCATCGCCAGCCTGATCGAGGCCATCGAGGGCGGAAAAAAACTTTCCCAGGCAATGGCGGAACACCCGGATGCGTTCGACAAAATCTTTGTCAGTCTCACGCATGCCGGAGAAGAAAGCGGTCGCCTGCCGGATGTCTTTCTGCATATCACCGACTCGTTGAAATGGCGGGATGAAATGGCGTCGCACACCAAGACCATCATGATTTATCCCGCTTTTGTCGGCACCATCGTGGTGGCAATCACCTTTTTCCTGATGATTTACCTGGTGCCGCAACTGGTCGGCTTCATCAAAGGCATGGGTCAGGAGATCCCGATCCAGACGCGCATCCTGCTTGCCACCTCGGCATTCTTTGTGGATTACTGGTACGTGCTGATTGCCCTGCCGATTGCCCTGCTGATTATTGCCAAACTGATCATCGCCTCCAGCCCGGAAATGCGCTTCAGGTTCGACAAACTGAAACTCAACTTCTGGGTGACTGGCCCGATCCTGCGCAAAATTATCCTGGCGCGCTTTGCCAATACCTTTGCCATGATGTACGGCTCCGGCGTAAGCATTCTCGACTGCATCGCCAATTCGCGCGACGTGGTCAACAACCATGTGCTCGCAAAAAGTCTGAAGGATGTGGCGCATGAAATCGAATCCGGCAAGAACCTCACGCAGAGTTTTCAGCATACCGGCATATTTCCCCCATTGGTCATACGCATGCTCAAAGTGGGCGAAGCGACCGGCTCGCTGGATAAGGCACTGCTCAATGTCAGCTATTTTTATGACCGCGACGTGAAAAACGCCATCAAGAAAGTGCAAATCATGATCGAGCCGACCATGACCATCATTCTCGGTGCATTGCTCGGCTGGGTGATGCTGTCGGTACTGTCGCCGATTTACGACATTATCGGCAAGGTGCAATTCTAACGGACATGGCGAGCAACCACCCCTGATTATGGAACTCACCATGCCCGTTCCCTCTCCTCAATCCTCTGGTGGAACTACTAGCCATTCGACTAGACTGGAAAACTGCTCCAGTCAAGTCGCTGGTTATCCCGCAAGCGGGCGAGGAGGCAAACGAATCGCTGCGCGAGGTTCACGTTAATGAAACGCCTGCTGCTATTTTTGAGTGCCGATCACCTTCATGCGCAACTCATGTCGCGCGGCAAAATTGTCGTGCAACATGATTTTCCTGACTCACCGGAGGGACAAAAAAGTTTCGCCGAATTCCTGGGAACGACGAAGCACCCGGCCTATTTGCTGGTGGATTTGATCGAGGAAGATTTTCGCCAGGAAACCATCCCGCATCTGTTCGGGAGCAACCGCAGCGCACTGCTGGAACGCAAATTCGATCAGTTTTATCGCGGCACCCCTTTTCACCAGGCAACCTTGCTGCAACGGCAAAAAACCGGGCGGCGCGATGATGACATGCTGTTCTCGGCGCTGACCAACCCGTCGCTCATCAAGCACTGGCTGGACATCCTGCTGGCACAGCAAACGCCGCTGGCGGGAATTTACTCCGTGCCGCAGATCAGCGCGCCGCTGGTCAAGGATAACCCTTCCGAATATTTGCTGCTGATTTCCTGGGAAAGATTTTCCGGGCTGCGCCAAACCTATTTCAGCAAGCATCGCCTGCAAATTTCCCGCCTGACGCCGGTCAATACCGATCTGGCCTTTCAGGAAGCCGTGGTCAAGGAACTCGCCCGCACTTACCAATACCTGAAAAGCCTGAGCCTGCTGCCGCCCGGGCAAACCCTCGATGTGCGCCTGCTGGGGCATAACCAGGATCTGCTCGAGCTGCAGATGCAGTTGCCGAAAAGCGCGGACATGTACTATGACTTCGCCAACCTTGCGGATACCGCCAGGCAACTCAAGATTGATTACCGCTTCACCGACTCGGATGCCAGCCAGATATTCCTGCACCAGCTTGCCGCACACCCGCCGCAAACCCATTACGCGAACGCGGCGCACACGCGCTACTTCACGCTATGGCAATTAAGGCGTGTGCTTAATCTGGCAAGCGTCACGCTGCTGTTCGGAATGCTGCTATGGGGCGTGGCCAATCTCTGGCAGAGCGGCAACGATGCCGCAAAAGCGGCGTCGCTCAAAGAACAGGCGCAGCGCACCCTGAGCGAAACGCAAAAAATCACCCAGGACTTTCCGAACACCTACGCACCCGCAGCGGACATGAAAACCGGCGTATCCGTGATGCGCAAGCTTGGTCAATACGGATACGTGCCGGGTGAGATTCTGCGTCCGCTCAGCGCGACGCTCGACCGCCATCCCCAGATTGAACTCGACACGCTTGCCTGGCAGATGAGCGTGGCCGAGCCGGTCGCGCCCAACACGCTGGCCGATGTCCCCGCGCAAGTCATTACCCTCAATGGGCGCCTGCTTGATTTTGCGAACGACTACCGTGCCGCGTTGAACTATCTGGAACGCTTCCAGCAAGATTTGTCCGCGCAGGGCTATCAAGTAACGGCACTGGCAAAACCGCTCGACGTCAGCCCGAGCGGCAGCATCAGCGACCAGCGCACAGCGGACAACCGCGCGCTGAATTTCTCTCTGAAGCTTTCCCGGAGACCGTCATCATGAAATTCTCCGGATCAGACTTTGCCTTGATACGCTGGAGCATTCTGGCGATTTGCGCCTCGTCGCTCATCAGCGCGATTATTTTGTACGGCAGCGGCGGTTATGCGGAACAGGCCAAGAAAGACCGGCACAGCGCACAAAACATGCTCGACGATGCGCGCAATCGTCTGGCAACGGCACACCAGGACCAGGAAAACATGGATATTTACGCCCGTGAATATA
The DNA here is from genome assembly GCA_024654105.1 of Gallionella sp. Taxonomy (GTDB): domain Bacteria; phylum Pseudomonadota; class Gammaproteobacteria; order Burkholderiales; family Gallionellaceae; genus Gallionella. The sequence continues at coordinate 11,050 of JANLID010000110.1, forward strand.
GTTCGCTGATTGAGAACAAAGTCATCGGTGACGATCAGCGCCTCGACTGGATGGAAGGCCTGGAAAAAATTCGCCGGCAGAATCTGGTAACCGACCTCCGCTACACCATTGCGCCACAAAAAATTTACACGCCGCAACCACCGGTGGACAGCGGCAACTTCGATATCCACTATAGCGAAATGAAATTGCAGCTCGACCTGCTGCATGAAGGGCAACTGCCGGATTTCTTCAATGCCCTGCGCAGCCAGATAAATGGCTGGTACCAACTCGAAGGCTGCACACTGCAACGCGCCGCCCCTGGCGATGGCGCAGCCGCTGCGACATACATCAAGGCAGAATGCAGCGGCGGCTGGATCACGCTGAAAAACCGGAATGCGCCGCAATGAAAAAAACTTTCATAAGCCCCGATTCACCCGCTGTAGGTGCGGATTCATCCGCACAAAACGGGCGAATGAAAACGAGCGAAGCGAAGTTTCGAGCTTGCGGCCATTCGCCCCTACAATCCGCTACGCTCATCCGCCCTGCCCTGATAATTCTTGCACTTTTGATTGCATCCCCTGCCGGAGCCGGAGAACTGGGCCGCCTGTTCTTCACCCCCGAACAGCGCACAATGCTCGAACGCGGCCAACAGCCAGATATCGAGAATCCGGACAACCCCGATCAACCGGCCATTGCCGAATCGCTGAGCGTCAGCGGCATCGTGCAAAGGCATGGCGGCGAACGCAC
>JANLID010000127.1 GCA_024654105.1 Gallionella sp.
CTCGGGCAGGTCTTCTGGCAATGAATGCCGGAAAGCCTCTAGCGCACCTCACAGATACGACTAGACCAGTTTTCGCTCGCATGCTAGCTAGTAGATACCTGGATGGCGAGGATATCGCAAGCCTGGCCGTGGAATATGACGTTACTCGTGACAGGCTTTACCAGATACTCGTGGAAGGCGATTCCGATGCCTGGCGCAGTGCTCAGTCCGCAAAGGCCCTAACAGCGTTTCAAGACACGAAAGAGCAGCTTGAATCCGCGCCTGACGGCCTCAGTCTCGCCCGTGCGCGCGAACTGCACAAATCGGCCCAATGGCAGCTTGAAAAGCTTCTCCGGCGCTTGTATGGTGATGATAAGACAGCGATAAATGTAAATGCTGCCGGTCAGGTCTCGATACAGATTGTGAGCTATTCCGGCCAGGATCAGCCAGTTATTGCACCGCAGCAAGTGCAGCGCAGCATGGATTCTGATGCCATTGATGGCGAGAAAGCGTAACAGTATCAACGTACTAGCGTTGTATGTGCGCATATGTGCATTATGTTAAGTTTAACGCATGTGCAGCATAGGCGAGCATAACTCATTGATTCAATGGCAGCGCAATGCAACATTTCCTCTGCTGCGGTGCGGAATTAAGCATGCTCTTTCTGCCAGGCCAAAGGTGGTCGCCGCGAGGCTGGGACTCCCCGGCCGGCGTGTGTGGTGACTGGCCACTCTCCCCTGTGATTTCCCCTACCCTGCTGTAGCTAACCCTATCTAGCATATGTAACATTACTTGCCTAATGTAACGTAACGGTGTAACGTAACCGTAACGTAATAACTGGCGGTGTAACGTAACATGGTTAAGTGCAAGGGATGCCCGATTTACCACGATCCGATGTTGAGCTGCAAGGTTGCGGCGAATCAGTTGAAGGCTGGCACGTTGGCTGAGCCGTGGTTGACTGCGAACAAGTTGGAGTTGTTGACTGAGAAGAAAGCTGCGCGGGTTGGTCATGACAGGCCGAATGCAGCGGGGCAGGCAATGGAGGATAGTATTTCTAAATCGTCAGGCAAGGGCAATGTCCCTCTCTGCGGTGGCCGTACTATTCATGACCCGCCTGCTCCCGCTGTTACTCCTTGTCCTGTCTGTGAGGCTCGCAAGGCCAAGGAAGCGGCCCGGGTGAAGCGGTGGAGGGCGAAGAAATGAGAATATTTTCCTTGTTGTTGCTAACGCCGTTTTTGGGTGGATGTTTTTTCTTTTATATTCCTGGGAGTGCTATTTCTGCTGTGAGTGATACCTTGACGGGGAGTTTCGGGAACAGGTGCATTGGGACGACCGCCAAGGTTGGAGACAGGATCAGGGACATTGGGACGGGGCAGATGGCTACTGTTTCCAGGATTTCCGGGTCTTCCAGTCGTTGTCAGGAACCCAGACCGATCCGGGCTGAAGTGACTTACGACTGAACCACAGCCAAAGAATTTAACTTTCAAAGCCCTTCGGGGCTTTTTTCATTTGGGGGTTTAGTGCAGAAGATCACAGATCGAATCGACCAACGCAGGCTAAAAGAATTGTTGCACTACGATCCAGAGACTGGGATTTTTACGTGGCTGGTGGACAGGAAAAGCGTCAAGGCCGGAGATGTTGCCGGTTTCCGCCAGGAAGAACGATATTGGGTTATCCGTGTTGATGGTAAGAATTATCTGGCGCACAGGCTAGCTTGGCTTTATGTGACAGGAGAATGGCCGCCAAATCAAATCGACCACGCCGACTTAAATAAGGTGAATAACAAGTTTGCGAATTTAAGGTTGGCAACCCCGAGGCAAAACGGCCAAAACAAGCCGATCTTTAGGAACAACAAAAGCGGCGTGTCCGGTGTTTCGTGGAATTCCAGGGACTGTGTTTGGCAATCCCACATGAGAATTGACGGGCGGCAAACGCATATCGGCTATTTTGATAATTTGTTTGATGCTGCTGCGGCCAGATTTTCAACCGAAGCAAAACACCACACACACAGAAGGGCGGGAATGTCGTGATCCAAAAAATAACTGATCGCATAGACCATACAAATTTAATGTCCGAAGACAACGGGCTGTGGATGAACGCAGTCCTCCCTTGTCCAAAGTCGGTGAAGGTGAGTCTTGACGACCACTGTCAGTTTAAGTGTTCGTTCTGCGTGAATTCCACCCAGATCAACAATCCTGTCATGCCGTGGGAGATGTTCACCCGGCTGATTGACGAGCTGGTTGAGAACGGAACGGAAGAAATTGGTCTGTTTTTTATCGGCGAGCCGCTTTTGGAGAAAAGACTGGAAGCCGCTATCCGGTACGTGAAGTCGAAAAAGCCG
>JANLID010000135.1 GCA_024654105.1 Gallionella sp.
GATACGCACGACTTGTGGGCACGGGCAGGGAACTGACAACCCACTACTGGCTTGTTCCCGGCACAAGACGGGTTCATACTGGGCGCACCCTTATCAAAATCATGGAGGTATGTCATGTCCGCTCAACCCGAATCAGCCGAAGTCGAAAAAATCCCTTGTCAGATATGTCGCAAAGAGGTGCCACTATCCGAGGCCAAAGTTTTCGAAGCGGCCGACTATGTGGCGTATTTCTGCGGGCTTGAGTGCTATGCGGAGTGGAAGCGTCATAGCGAACAGGCGGGGAAATTGGAATAGCGCGTGAGAAAGCCTCCGCCTGTCATGCGGACGGAGGCTGCAATCAGTCCTTTTCTGTTGGGTTATAAGGGCAGTCCTCCGGCGGCATGCCGCATTTTTCCCCCATGCCGTCCATGCCGCGTTTGAAATCACGGCGCTCCTCGGGCGACATCTTGTTGAAGCGTTCGTGCATCTCCTTGCGATGCTTCGCGCGCTCTTCCGGTGGCCTTTTCATCCGGTGTTCTTTCATCTCCTCGCGCATTTTTTTGCGCTCTTCGGGCGACATCTGCTGCCAATGTTCGTGCATCTGCTTGCGCCGCTCGGCGCGCTGTTCCGGCGACATCTTGTCCGAATCCTCGCGCATCATCCGGTAATGTTCGCGCCGTTCCTCAGGCGACATTTTTTCCAGTTGTTCGTGTATTTGCTTGCGGCGCTCGGCGCGTTGCTCCGGCGTCAGACTATCCATCTCCTTGCGCATTGTCTCGCGTTCCGCAGCACGCTGCTCCGGGGTCATGGTTTTCATGCGTTCCAGGTGTTCCTTGACGGATATGGCAGACGGTGTTTCGGCAGTCAGCGCATTCAGGCTGAACGATGCGGCGATACCGGCAGCGATTATGCTTTTCAAAATGGCGTTCATGGCTTTTTCCTTGAGTGAGTTATCGAAAACGCCACATTGGGCGTGGAGTGCATGATGCGGTTGAACTGTAAGTGAAGTGTTTTTACTAAACGCCATATTGTAAATATTTGTTTCAACCTCTGTCTTCCGTCCTCTGTTTTCTGTCTTCTGTGTATCATGCCGCCATGAGCAACTCACACCGCATTCTTATCATCGACGATGACGCGCGCCTGCGCGAATTGTTACTGCGCTATTTGTCCGAGCAGGGTTTTGCGGCAAAGGCGGTGGTGGACGGTAGCGCAATGGATAAGGCATTAACGCTGAATCATTACCATTTGCTGGTGCTGGATCTGATGCTGCCCGATGAAGACGGGCTGGCGATTTTACGCCGGCTGCGTGGCGCGGGCGAGAACGTGCCGGTGATTCTGCTCACCGCCAAGGGCGACGAAGTAGATCGTATCGTCGGGCTGGAAATGGGCGCGGATGATTATTTACCCAAACCGTTCAACCCGCGCGAGCTGGTGGCGCGCATCAATGCAGTGCTGCGCCGCAAGGGATTGCAGCCGGTCGGCGCGCCAGATGCTGAAGAAAAGACCATTATTTTTGGCAATTGCGAACTCAATCTTGCTACGCGCGTGCTGACCAGATCCGGTGCGCCGGTTTCCCTGACTACCGGCGAATTTGCGCTGCTCAAGGCGCTGGTGACTCACCCGCGTCACCCGTTGTCGCGCGATAAGTTAATGGAGCTGGCGCGCGGCCGCGACCACGACCCGTTCGATCGCGCCATCGATGTGCAGGTTTCAAGATTGCGCAAGCTGGTGGAACCGGACTCCACCAAGCCACGTTTCATCCAGACAGTGTGGGGGCACGGTTATGTGTTCGTCCCCGACGGAGTGAAATCTTGAGAGCTGTGCCCAGGACACTGCTGGTACGCGCTTTTCTGCTCATTGTGGTGCTGATCGTGCTGTCTCTCGCCACTTCGGTGGCGATCTTCCGTTATGCCGTGCAGGAGCCGCGCGCACAACAGATGGCGCAACTGGTGGTGTCGGCGGTTAACCTCACCCGCGCCGCAGTGTTGTCTTCCGCGCCGGAGTGGCGCGGCGCGTTGCTGGCAGAACTGCGCGATGTGGAAGGGCTGCGCGTGCAGATGGCCGATGCGGCCGATGTGCTCGAGCCCATGCCCGACCATCCGCCGGAATTGCGCCTGATGATGGACAAGGCACGTGACAGGTTGGGCGAGGAGACACGCTTTGCCTCAGGGCGCAACGGCGAGGAAGCGTTGTGGGTGAGTTTTTATATCGGCAGGGACGAGTTCTGGGTGGCATTGCCCAGAGAGCGCATTGAGCATCCACTTTCTGAAGTGCTGCTGGTGTGGGGCAGCGTGGTGCTGCTGCTGGCACTGCTGGGGGCATATTTTATTGCACGCCAGGTGGCGCGACCGCTGGATAAGCTCGCACAGGCAGCACAACAAATCGGCCGGGGTGTCATGCCGCAACCGCTGCCGGAACACGGAGCACGGGAAATCGCTGCGGTATCGCGCGCGTTCAACCGGATGTCGGCCGATCTTGCCGCGAACGAGCGCGAGCGTGCGCTGGTGCTGGCAGGTATTTCGCATGACTTGCGTACCCCGTTGGCGCGTATGCGCCTTGCTGCCGAATTGAGCGCGGACGAAGCGCTGCGTGACGGGCTGGCTGCCGACGTTGAGCAAATGGATGCGGTGATTCAGCAATTTCTTGACTACGCGCGCCTCGATGAAAACGAGCGAAGTGAAGTTTCGAGCTTGCGGCCAAACGAGCGAAGTGAAGTTTCGAGCTTGCGGCCGAACGAGATCGCCGTTTCGACCGATGTGCAACTTCTGGTGCAGGAAGCGGCGCAGCAATTCACAGCGCAGGCCAAGTCGCTCGTACTCGATTTGCAGCAGGTGCCGCGCATTTTCGTCAAACCGTTATTGTTAAGACGCGCACTGGCCAATCTGCTGGACAATGCCACCAAATATGGTGGCGGTGAGATTACCATACAGCTTCGCCAGGCGGAGAATGCAATTATGCTGAGCGTGGCGGATCGCGGCGCCGGCATTCCCGCCGGGCAACGCGAAGCCGCAAAACGGCCATTTGTGCGCTTGGAAAGCGCGCGCAGCAATACGACCGGATCTGGCTTGGGGCTGGCGATCGTCGAGCGCGTCGCGCGGCTGCACGGTGGTGAATTTTACCTGGAAGACCGGGAAGATGGTGGCCTGGTGGCCAGATTGGTGCTGCCAACAGGCTTGAAAAGCCCCCTTGGTTGATTGTCGTTTTCAGCCAGGGCGCAACATTCAGGTATATTCTGCTTGCCGCCCATAATAAAAACAGGTAGGGTTAGTGGCATAAGTTTTTCGAGGAGCAGATCATGGGTGTCAGCAATTCAACGGCCACTTCCGTCAGCGCGCTGGTCAATAGCCCACAACCTCAGCCGCCCGCGCCGCAGAATGACAAACAGCCAGAAAAACAACAGGATTCCGCTGTGGTGAAATTATCTGCCGAAGCGCAGCGGATGAATCGCACCGAGAACCGGGACAGCAACGTCGAGCGCGCTGACACCGGCAACCGGAAGACTGTGGAGCCTCCGGGCATCAGGTTCATGGAAGGCAAAAATACAGGTGGGCGCGTCAACACCTTCGCCTGAAACTCAATATAACTCGACCAACCGCGCTACCCCGGGTAACTTGCCGGGAGTGCGCGCCCTACAGACCGTTTTCGATGAATCCTGACTGGCAAAATTTCCTCGTCCGGCACGCCGCAGTTATTGACTCGGGCGTAACGCGACATTTTGGCGATGCTGCCGCCGAACTGTGCGCGACAGCACAGGCTACGGTGTTGTGCGACCTGAGCCAATTCGGCACACTGCGGATTTCTGGCGAGGATGCGCAAGCTTTCCTGCAAAACATGCTGAGTAACGACATCCGTGATGTTGGTGCCAGCCGCGCGCAGCTCAGCAGCCTGAATACCCCGAAGGGGAGGATGGTGGCGAGCATACTGATCTGGCGCAACGGCGATGACTATCTGTTGCAACTACCGCGTGTGCTGTGCGAGACGATGCGCAAAAAACTCAGCATGTACGTGCTGCGTGCCAAGGTAAAAATTTTCGACGCAAGCGACGAAATCGTCGTGCTGGGGCTGTCGGGTGAAAATGCGCAGGAAATTCTGCGCAAGCAATTCGGCGAACTGCCGCAACTGCCGTTCGGCTTCATCGGCAACGGGCAGGCGGGTGTGCTGAAGTTCAGTGATACGCGCTTCCAGGTCAGCGTTGCCGTGCAGCATGCGCCGGCGCTCTGGCAGGTGCTCAGCCAGCATGCACAACCGGTTGGTGGCGTATGTTGGGATTGGCTCACTATTCGCGCCGGCATCCCCGTCATCCTGCCGCAAACGCAGGAACAATTCGTGCCGCAGATGACGAATTTCGATCTTGTCGGTGGCGTGAATTTCAAGAAGGGCTGCTATCCCGGTCAGGAGATCGTGGCGCGCATGCAATACCTCGGTAAACTGAAGCGGCGCATGTATCTGGCGCATATCGATGGTAACGAAGCACCCCAGCCGGGCGATGAATTATTCAGCGCAGATATGGAAGGGCAGGCCAGCGGCCTGATTGTCAATGCTACATCCGCACCCAATGGCGGTTACGACATGTTGGCGGTAGTGCAGATTTCCAGCAAGGAAACGCAAACGGTGTATTGGAAGCCCCCGCAGGGCGTAGTGTTGCAGTTCTTGCCGCTGCCCTATCCGCTACCGCAAGGTTGATCAGTGCGGATCAGGCGCTACCCAACTTGCCCGGTATAGTGGCCCCGATTTTAAGACAATAAATTGAGATGAAACCCATCATTTCTCTTGACGGGTTTCTTTCATCAACTCATCCTGCATGCTCTCCAGCACCACGAAGGCGACGACTATGTCGCGCTCGTCACTGATGGA
>JANLID010000147.1 GCA_024654105.1 Gallionella sp.
GTTTCATCTGCCCACGCGGCGCGATCATTTGGTGGGCAGATGAAACCTGCCCACCCTACATTACTTCGGCGGGCTTTAGTGCTTGCCGGTACTGCCAAACCCCCCGCTGCCGCGCTCGCTCAGCGGGAATTCTTCCACGATATTGAATTTTGCCCGCATCACCGGCACGATCACTAGTTGCGCCATGCGTTCCATCGGCATCAGCGTGAAGGGAATCTGGCTGCGGTTCCACAGCGAGACGAAAATCTGTCCCTGATAATCCGAATCGATCAAGCCGACCAGGTTGCCGAGCACGATGCCGTGTTTATGACCCAGGCCTGAGCGCGGCAGAATCATCGCGGCATAGCCCGGATTATTCAGATGTATCGCAATGCCGCTGGGAATCAGCTCGCACTGCTTTGGCTGAATCACCATGTTCTGGTCGATGCATGCACGCAAATCAATTCCGGCCGAACCGGCGGTCGCGTAACCCGGCATGCTCTCATGCAGGCGGGAATCGAGAATTTTGACATCTACCGGAATGTGTTTCATTTGTTTGCTCCTTCGTAGCGTTGCGCAATGTGTTGCATCAACAGTCTTGCCAGTGCCAGCTTGTCGGTACGCGGCAAAATATGGCTGCCGTTGCCGTCAAACAGAACCAGTTCATTATCGTCGCTGCCGATGGCCTGTTGCGCGAGATTGCCCACCAGCAGCGGCAGCTTTTTCGCGCGGCGCTTCTGCTCGGCGTACTTCGCAAGATTCTCGCTCTCGGCGGCGAAACCCACACAGAACGGCGGGTTCGGCAGGCCGGCGACATGCGCCAGAATATCCGGATTGGGCACCAGCTCCAGCGTGAGCGTAGCCGCACTTTTCTTGATCTTCTGTTCGCGTGGTTGCGCCACGCGGTAGTCCGCCACTGCCGCCACAGCGATGAAAATATCGCAATCGCTGGCACGTTGTTTTACCGCCTCGAACATCTGCGCAGCGCTCGTCACATCCACGCCTTGCGCGCCCTGCGGTTTGGCGAGTGCTGTCGGACCTGACACCAGCACTACTTTTGCGCCTTGCTCCAGCGCGGCCTGCGCAATGGCGTAACCCATTTTTCCGGAGCTGCGGTTGGTAATGCCGCGCACCGCATCGATCGCCTCGTAGGTTGGCCCGGCGGTAATCAGGATTTTTTTGCCGGACAGTTGTTTGGGTTGGAAGAACGCCGCAATGTTTTGCGCCAGCCGCTCCGCCTCCAGCATCCGCCCCATGCCTTCCTCGCCACAGGCCTGTATGCCGCAATCCGGGCCAAGAACCTGTATGCCGTCCGCAACCAGTTGCGCGATGTTGCGCTGCGTCGCGGCGTTCTGCCACATCTCGCGGTTCATCGCCGGTGCGATAAGCAGCGGACAATTGCGTGCCAGGCATAGCGAAGAAAGCAAATCATTCGCCAAACCATGCGCCAGCTTGGCGATGAAATCAGCGGTCGCCGGTGCAATCACGATCGCATCGGCGGCGCGGCTCAGGTTGATATGCGCCATGCCGTTACCGGTGTTATCCCACTGTGTTGTGAGTACCGGCCTGCCGGAAAGCCCCTGCAGCGTGGCCGGCGTGATGAAATGGCACGCCGCCTCGGTCATTGCGACCTGCACCTCCATACCCTGCTTCATCAGCAGGCGCAGCAACTCCGCCGCCTTGTAGGCCGCGATGCCGCCGGTGATGCCGATCACAATGTGTTTTGCCTTGGTTTGTTCCATAATGCCGCGCATCTTACAAGAAAGTGAGGCAGTTATGGCGATCACCGACTGGCCTGAATTCGAGCGGCCCAGAGAAAAGTTACTGCAAAAAGGCGCGGCCTCATTATCCGATGCTGAACTGCTGGCGATTTTCCTGCGCACCGGCGTTACCGGCAAAAGTGCGGTGGATCTGGCACGCGAACTGCTCACCCGCTTCGGCAATCTCACGAAAATGTTTGCTGCCAGCGAAGCAAGTTTTTGTGAAGTGCATGGCATGGGGCCGGCGAAATATGTGCAACTGCAAGCCGTGTTGGAAATGTCGCGGCGGGCATTGCAGGAAGAAATGCAACATGGCGATGCGCTCAACTCGCCGCGCGCGGTGCGCGATTATTTGCAGTTGTTGCTTGGCGGTCGGCAGCAGGAAGTTTTTCTGGTGCTGTTCCTCGATACCCAGCATCGCGTGATCGCCTCGGAAGAGTTATTCCACGGCACACTCAGCCAGACCAGTGTGTATCCGCGCGAAGTGGTCAAGCGTGCCCTGGCACACAACGCTGCCGCCGTCATTCTCGCGCACAATCACCCCTCTGGCGTCGCCGAGCCGAGTCAGTCTGACCAACTTCTGACCACTGCACTGAAACAGGCACTCGGGCTGGTTGATGTGCGCGTACTGGACCACTTCGTGGTGGCGGTCGGGCAGACACTGTCATTTGCGGAAAAGGGGTTGATATAGGGAGTCCTGAACGTTTGCGATTGATTTCAATTGGACTGGTCTGAAGTAAATTCATATTGCCGGAAGAATCACGAAAAGATTGGTTCATATGAAGCGGAAACAAGGTTGCCTGAATGCCCGCCACCTTGCCGATGCAGGAAAAATTATTTCTTGCAGCCGCTGTTATTGATGCTTCTGTCCGGTATGGTGGTACTGCAAAATATCGCACCTTGCAGAATGGCGTTGCGCATACCGGAACCGGCCAGCGTGGCCTCCGTCAGATCGGCGCGGGTCGGGTTGTCTTTCTGCGGGGCGAGAAAATTCCGCTGAAATAACGGATAATCGCCGCTGCCAAAATTGGCGTCCACCACCTTTGGAATTTTCGAATAACCTCATGAATCTCATTATTCAAGCTACTCACCCTGTTGCTGCCGTGCATCTGGAACATTTGGTCAGGCTGGCGCAGAGCAAACAGCACGAGCAAATTGCCGAGCATGTCTATCGTTTGCCGGAAGCGCAGGCGCATCCCGAAATTGCGCCCTACTGTTTCGAGCATCAACTCGACTACGGCTTCGTGCCGCACGGCCGCTCGCTGAATGATTTCGGGCTGGTGGTGATGGACATGGATTCGACGCTGATTGCCATCGAGTGCATCGACGAGATCGCCGATATGCAGGGACTCAAGCCGCAGGTCGCGGCGATTACTGAAGCGGCGATGCGCGGCGAAATCGATTTTGCCGAAAGCCTGCGTCGCCGTGTGATTTTGTTGGAAGGCTTGGACGAGCATGCCCTGCAGCGGGTCTATGACGAACGCCTGCAGCTTAATCCCGGTGCCGAGACGATGCTGTCCAGACTGAAGGAGCACGGCATCAAGACGCTGCTGGTTTCCGGCGGGTTTGTGTTTTTTACCGAGCGTATCAAGGAAAAGTTGCAGCTCGATTTTGCTCATGCCAATACACTGGAAACCATGGATGGAAAACTGACCGGCAGAGTGCTGGGTAAGATACTCGACGCGCAAGGCAAGGCCGACTGGCTGGTGAAAATCCGCGAGGAACTGGAACTCGGGCCGGAACAGGTCATCGCCATGGGTGATGGCGCGAATGACCTGAAGATGATGGCGCGGGCGGGCATCAGTATTGCCTATCACGCCAAACCGGTGGTGCGCGAACAAGCCAGCTACGCGCTGAACTTTGTCGGGCTGGATGGGCTGGTGAATCTGCTGGCTTAGCGGCGATCCTGATTATTCATGCGCGTTTAGCCGGGTGCGGTTTTGACGACTTTAGCCGTCAGCACCCCGGCTGTGCTAACCCACCTATTTCAGTGGGTGGTAGTTTAGTTGGCGTAACCGGAGTTGAGAACAGGAGCGCTTGTTCATGGGGGCGGGCGTTATCGTGGAATTATCCCTGCTGCTGAAGAACAAGGTTCTGCAGTCCGCTTTACAAGCATAGGTCGCATCAATATAATGCGCGCTCTTTTGAGGTACGGGGGTATAGCTCAGCTGGGAGAGCGCTTGCATGGCATGCAAGAGGTCAGCGGTTCGATCCCGCTTACCTCCACCAAAAGAGCTTTAAAAATCAAAGTCCCTATCGTCTAGAGGCCTAGGACATCGCCCTTTCACGGCGGTAACACGAGTTCGAATCTCGTTGGGGACGCCACTAAAAACAGTGAGTTAGCGTAATTCTGCATAACTTGGCATCACTGTATATCACATGGTTTATCGAGTATTTTAGACTAGATTAGACTAGGCCTTATAGCTACCTGACTGCCCGCAAGATGGTTGGCAAGTTATGTTTGGTGGTAGTCAACTCACTCCAGAAAATCCCAGCAACATACGATGAGCTAATCCTTGGCACCGGCTAAGTGGTTTTGGTGTCTTGTGAACTCCGTGTTGCAGCGATGATTTTGGCAATAATAATCCAACTCGCCAATCTAGGTTGGATTCGCACACACGAAAACAATTCACGAATTTCGTATCACCGATATAGCCAAAAAGCTAGGTTGATACTCAGCAAAAAAGCCGAGAAAGCAGCTTGACGAAATGATGCAGAGTGCAACAGAATTGTTGCGTGAACATCTCACCGACATCATCGAAAAACATTTCTCCTGCCGAATTTATTTTGGGGTGCGTTGCGCTGTTTAGCCGCCCTTGGGGGCTGCAACAAGCGACTTGGCAGGCGCGGATCAAGGCTGCGTTTCCTGTAGTGTTGGTCGGCTTGCTTGTGATAGTGCTCTGCGATTGTTTTTTCGATCAATGTCTGTGGGCCATGACTTTTATAGGGGTGTGTTTCGCTGCCTTCATCTTATTTACCTTCGACAAAAAAACCAACAATTTTGCAGATCGCTTGGCGACCCTCGCAAAACAAGGACTTTTGCGCTGTGGTATCTCGGTTCTAACTGTAATTCCAGCAGCCCTGGCCAAACTTTCTTCCCGCATCACTCCCGTCCCGATCACCCCTCCGCGCCACACCCCTGCCTGACCCCGGGCTTGCCTTTTGGTAAGCAATCAACCGGTTTCAGGCAGGGAGCGGCTGCGGCATGGCCTCACCGCCCCTGCGTAATAAGCAGGAGTACAAGATGCAGAATCCTCACGATGCTAACGTGTTGCAATATTTTGACTATATTGTCAAAAACATAACCCTGGGAAGCCTTCTGGCGAGCGTGAAACAGCTCGCTCAAGTTAGGAATCGCCCACAGGGAGTCGTCCGAAACGAAATCGCGCGTGGTACCTGCCCCGTACCAACTTTTCTTGATGGTGGGCGCAGAGTAGCTACTGTGCTGGCCTGTGCGCGCTGGCTAGCTGAACAAGATGGCTGCGTAGCAGCAATGCCGCCGACACCAAAAAGGCGCGGCCCCCGATCCAAAGCAGAGCGGATTGCGGCTGGAGGAGCAGCATGACCGAGCAGACGGCGCAGCATCGTCTGGCTTCTCTATTCGGCGGGGTGTGAAATGGACAAAGACATGGTTTTGCGGCTGTTGGATCGGCCTATCGCCTTTCATCGTTGCTTTGTGCCTGTGGCCGAGTCTGTGGCCGGTGCAGTCTGGCTAAGCCAACTGGTTTACTGGTCTGGGCGCGGACAGGATAAAGCAGGATGGATATACAAAACACAGCAAGAATGGAAGGAAGAAACAGGGTTAGGCAGGAGTGAACAAGAAAATGTTCGTAAAAAACTCAGGAACAAAAAGGTGCTGGAAGAAAAAGAAGATGGACTCCCTTGCCGTCTTTTTTACAGGCTAAATATTGATCGGCTTTTCGAACTAATCTCCTTGCAAGCCCGCGCTGATGCTGGTGCAGACCAGTATGCTGGAATCCAGCATACAAGGATGCGAAAAACCAGCAAACAAGCATGCAGAAATCTGGCAAACAAGGATGATGGAAATCAGCAGGCTAATACAGAGACTACGCATAGATCACATCATAAACCACCACCATCCGCTCTGGAGAGCGAGGCATGCAGTGTATCGTGTCATAGGCGTTGGTGTAGCTAATCTCCAAAGTGCGCGTCAGACGTTCAAGTTCTTCCTTTTGTTCTTTTGAAATTAGAGCCTTTTTAAAGAGTTTGTTCTTGGCTTTACCAATCAATTTGAGAATATTGTCGATTTGAATAAAGAAGAGCCGCAGTATCACGCGCTTGCTGTGATCATTTACTTGCTCGTTACGGAATAGACATACTGTATCCATAAGACTAAAACAAAGTCCCAGTTTGTCGATGTCGTTCTTGGTTTCTATCAACATATAGCTTATCCTTTTCAAATACTGCAAACCGCAGCCAATTTTACTCCACTGACTGAGAGAGTTTTTGCATCATACGATGGTTCGAAAAAGTTGCGGTCACTCCAGCATGCTGCACCGACACCATTTTCAGAAAATCGCAACGGTCTGCTCAGGCCGAGAAAATGACGGTCAGGTTCAAAACCTATATTTACGTAGTGGTGGCCGCACCTGACTCGGCAACTACATGAGCCTGAGCAATCACGGTTTCCAATGTTTTGCGATGTTCGCGGGCGAGGGCTATTTTCATTTTTATTTATTTGCTTTCAAAGCGGCTCAAAGTCTGCGGCAATGCTGTCTGCGGTTGTGAAAATCAAGCCTGCTTCTTTGGCGAATTTATGCCAGTTATCCAGGGCTGCACGCACATCTGCCAGTAAATTTAACGGGCGACGGATGCCAAAGCGCTCGGCCTCAAGCAATAAATCGGCGCGTGTGATCGCGCTGAATTTACCGTTGACGCTCATCAGATGTTGGTAAGTCCACTCCCCCTTGGGGTTGTATGCATGTGTCACATCGTAGGACGGGGCAAGTTCCCATGATTCGCCCTGCTTCAAGCGGAAAGCGAAATTCTTGGTGTGGTCGTCGCAGTTTTTTGCCATGACGTTAAAGGCCATGCGCCGGAAGGCCTGGCCGATAGCTTCATCCCCCAGTTTGAGCTTGGCAATGACCATGAACAGTTGCGCGTAGGCATGGGTGGCACGTTGTTTGTAGTCAAGGTGATCCATGGCACAGAGCGTTTGCACATGGTGCTTGATAGTGCCTTCGTCATTCACTTGACGGTCAAAGCGGCGGGTCATGAAATGAGCACGACCGCTTTCTTCCATTAAGCGACAATCCGCCATGTTGATTCCAGCAGCCTTGGCCATCAGATGGTAGGCGTATTCGATGCGCCCGTAATCGGCTGCTCCGCCCAACTCCATGTCTTTGCCTACACCATCGAATTTCAGCAGCCAGTGCTCGAAACCGGGAGCCGCATCAAACTGGCCACTGCGAATCTGGTTCGTCTTCGGATTCCAGGTGACAACCGCTTTTGCACGCGCACCACCAGCGGAAGTGCCGACTCGAATAATATTGGCGAGTGCTGTCTGCGCCTGCACATCGCCGGATAGGTCGCCATGAATCACCTTGCGTGCGGCTTCTACCAGACTCTTCATTTCCAAAGGTTCGGCACTCTCTCTATGCGCCCCGCGTGCGGGTCTGAATTCCAGCGCACCCATGCCACGCTTGCCCATATAGGCAAGACGGTCGAGAGTGGTAACGGAGCGTTTTTCGACCCCTTTGCTGGTCATCCATGCATCGATCAGCGCATTGCCAAAATCGTCGGGTAACGCGTCGGCCAGCAATCCGGGAAGACGCTTGTAGCTTGGCTCGGAAAGATTCTGAAAGGCAAAGGTAGACCGGGTATCAGCCAAAGACATGGTGAGTGGTGCCAATTCGATGCCGCCTCGTTTCCATGCGGGGTCGTAGGCAAACACGTAACAGCCCAAGCGTGGATCTGGTGCTACGGCCCCGACCCGTTTGCCCCAGATGCGCACTTCGATGACCGGGGTATCCATCAGCTTTCCTTGGGGGGCTTGGCGGATCGCCGCACGCGTTGCGGCGCTTTGGATTGGCGAAGTAAATCCAGTGGATTGATGCTGATTTCTGGCGCAAGCATTTCGATGCCTTGAAGATATTCGAGTGCTTTTAATACGCGCATCAGAGTCTCCACGGTTGATCCGTGGCCGCATTCAAGATTACGTAGCGCCTTTTCAGAAATACCTGCTTTCTCGGCGGTGGTGCGCTGATCCAGATTGCGATTAAGACGCAAGCGTCGTAGCCGCTCTCCCAGGACGGTCTGGAGTTCTTCCGGTGTATTAAATAGCAGTGTGCTCATTCGGTCATTATGTGCTGGTTAATTGGCATCAATACTGTTAAGAGGTCATTTCATGCCAAACAACTTTATACGATATATGATGTGTGTGTCAATCGGCATATTTATGCCGACTAATAGATATTATTTGCGTAATAGGCATTCTTACGCCTGTTATATTTGCAATGACCCTTTGGATTGCATATTATGGGGTATCGTGAAAACTGTAGGTCTATTTCCCTAGCAGCCTGTCGGACTTAAAATTTCACCAACCACCCCAATAAAATGCTATAATTCGTCGCGTAATCATAAAGTTATCACACAAAACCCATGAGCCG
>JANLID010000159.1 GCA_024654105.1 Gallionella sp.
CAAGGACATGCAGAACCCACCCGCCTCGACCACGATCCGGCATGCCGCCTTGAACAGCTCGTCGCGGTCGCGAACGCGCACGATCAGCGTATTGATGCCGCTTAGCACCAATACTGTTCACTTAAGTATTCTGATGGCTTTGCTGATGTCGATCGAAGGAAGATGGAGCGCGTGAGGCTGTCGTATGGGGAATTTACTCATCTTACGTTTCACCCCGCGCGGATTGCGCCGGCCGCGGCTGGAAACCACGCGCTCTTGCAATATCTCTTGCAACACGCACTCATGAAACTTTTTCCGGTGCTGAGGGGGGAATAGCGTGGAAGGTAGTCAGTTTGCGCCGTACCACGCGTACGGCGTGCAGGAACGAAAGACGGTCGGGATCCTCGTTCGCCGTGAGCGCGGCTTCGTGCATCAGGCCTCGAATGGCGAAGTGCGCCAGCATAAGGCCATAGAATTCTTGACGCACCAGATCGGGGGTTTTACTGCGCAACACGATCTTGGCGCCGCGCAAATGAGTCTTCAACTCGTCCAGGGCGGTCTCGATCTCCCAGCGCTCGTGATACAGGGCGGCCAGTTCCTCTGCGGGTGCCCGCTTGGGGTCGAGAATGTTGCTCACCAGCCGGTAGATCGGCTCGGCCCCGGGTACTCCGTGCAGCCGGTATTGGATTACCCGTACGACGATGCCGTTGGTGCGCCGGCGCCGGTCTCTGGCCGATGGGTACACGGTGCTCAAGTACGAACCGTCGGGCAGAGGTTTCTCACAGGGCAGAAGGGCATTGTTCTTGACTCGCCAGAGCAGGTCGGCATCGCTCGCCAGCGCTTGTTTCCACAACTCGAACCCAAAGAACAGCCGGTCGGCCAAGCACAACATCCCTGCGCCCAGCGCCGAGAGCACGCTCTTGGCCAAGGTGGTCTCGCCGGTGCGATAGGCGCCCGTCTGGGTGCCAAAGAGCACGTGGGTGCCATTCTCCACCAGCGACACGAAGCGCAATTGCGGAAAGGCGCTTGCCCCGCGGCTCGCCCCCGGACGGCCAAAGACCTGGGCATTGGCTTTCTGGTCAGCCACGTCCATGGTGCTGCCATCCAGACTCACCAGGCGCCATTGGCGGTACCAGGCCCCGCGCGTGCTCGCTGTGGCAATCGGCTGCACGATCTCGTCGTGCAGTCGCTTGAGCGGCTCCCAACCCAAGCGCGTACGCGCCTGGGAGATCCCCGATTTGCCCGCCACGTTCATCGGCAAGGACGGATTGAGCAACCACTGCACGCCCTCCAGCAGGCAGCGCAGCACCTCGCGGTAGGAGCACTGCATATACAGTGCCAGCGCAATCACGTAGTACACCACGACGTGTGCCGGCAGATCGCGCTCGCGAACGCTCGCCTTGCCCGTGGCCTTGAGCACCGCGCGGATTCGCGCCGGCGGCAAAGTCTTGGAGATCACACCCAAGCTCACATAATCCGTGATTCGACTACCCTCCGGCAATACCGCAACCGTGCGTGCCATGCGCCTTCCTCCTGTCATCGAAAAGCACAGGATACCGCATCTTGGACATTAAGTGAACAGTATTGATCCTAAAGTGGTAGGTTTGTAATTGCTATCTCCCTAATAGTTGTACTGTGTTAAATAATAAGGCATTATGA
>JANLID010000197.1 GCA_024654105.1 Gallionella sp.
TGTTGCCGGTACCTGCTCCAGCACCTATCCCGGCGTCCGCCCGGACAGAACAAATTCCAGAACCAGTTCCACGCACAGAATCTGTCACCAGGGCCAACGTGCTCTTCGGGTTTGGTAAAGCCACGCCTGCCAGGGATGGATACAGGACGCTTGCGGGGCTGATCGAAACGGCGAAATCGGCCAATTCAGCCATTGAACTTGCCGGAAGAACGGACAGCACCGGCACGAAAAAATATAACGACAGGCTTGCGTTTCAGCGAGCGCATTACGTTGCGCGCTGGCTCAGACGGCACGGTGCGCAAGGCAGGATTTCCGTGGAGTCGGAGGGGTTGTGCTGCTACCTTTCTCCGGATGATGAAACGGAAACGGCCCGGGCAATCAATCGCCGGGTGGAGGTAACAGTGCAGCCAATTGCTATGGAGAAGTGAATTGATCAAATCAAAAAACTTCATCGTCGACCTCGTCATTGCAGGCGGTTTCATCGCGCTGGGCGTGTTTGTGCCGGGATCGACCTTGACTGATGCAAACGGCTTTGCCGCCAATATCGCCGGAGTTTCGACTGGCCTCGGTATTGGCTGGATCGTCAAAACATTTATTGATTACAAAAAAGGAGTGCAAATTGAAAGCAGCAAGTAAGAAAAACATCATCCTGATTGCCGCGTTGCTGGTGGTTTCGTCCGGCGCGTTTGCGGGCACGACCGGCACGGAATTTCAATCCCTCTATACCTGGATCAACGGGGTGGTGACGGGTTACTTCGGCAAGGCTGTCGCCGTGGCTGCCGTGGGTGTCGGCGCGCTCATCTCGATTGCAAGAACAAATCCGATCCCGATTCTTGCGGGTGTCGGGTTTGCGATTTTCGAGCAATACACGCCAACGATCGTCTCCGGCATTCTGACTGCAACGATTTAGGCGGCAAGATGAACGAAACTGGCTATATCCCGCGCACACTGGACAAGCAGGAGAAATTTCTGCTGTGGGATATTGACCAGTTCATTATCGCCATCCTGCTGATTGGTGTCGGCGTAACGATAGGCGCGCTGATCAGCGGCATGGTTGCCGGGAGTGTGGCGGCCTGGCAGTACGGGCGACTCAAGGCGGGCAAGCATCCAAAGTTTGCAACCCACTCGCTTTACTGGTGGCTGCCCAGTGGATTGTTTGTGAAAACAGCAGTCACGCCGCCGTCATATCAACGATATTTTTTAGGGTAACCCGCATGCTGTCGAGTAAATACGTCAGCGCGAGCAGCAACAAATCCGGCGAGATTACATTTCTGCGCGTAACGGTAGCGTTCCTTCTGCTCATCATCATGCTTGAAGCGGGCGTGCTGGTAAAAACGCTGGGCATGGAGAAAACCGTAATCGTCCCGCCGGACATTCACAGGAGTTTCTGGGTGTCAGGAAGCGAGGTGTCCAAAAGCTATCTTGAGCAAATGGCCTACTGGTACGCCGGGCTGGCCCTGAATGTAACCCCTGCAATTGGGGAATATCAAAAGGGGCTGTTCCTGAAATATGCAACACCGGCTGATGCGGGGCGACTTGAATCCGAGATGGGCGCGCGTTTGGCTTTCCTGAGCAGGAACAACGCCGCCACGCAGTTTACCGCCCAATCGCTGAACGGGGACGAAAAAGCAATGAAGGTTGCCATCACCGGCAATCTGATCACTTACGTTGGCGACAAGAAGGCTGGCGAAAAACATACGGTTTATCTGGTTGGGTTCAGGTATCTGAACGGGAGATTACATGTCAGCGAATTCAGGGAAACAAGTGAACAAGATCAGTTTGGCATTGGCGCTCATCAGTAGCCTGAACGCTGGTGTGGCCGGCGCAGTGCAGATACTTCATCAGGGATCATCGACGGATGCCACGACCGCCATTGTCTCGCGCAACGAGCCGAATATGGTCAGGGTGGAAGGGCGCAAGATCAGGCGCATCTATGGCGCAGAAGGCCTGTTCACGGTAACGCCGGAAAAAGATACCGGCGTGGCATGGGTCAAACCCACATCGGATGCGCCAATGATGAGCATATTCATCACCGACGATGCCGGACAGCACTGGAAGGTGCTGTTGAAGGTTGAGGACATTCCCGCAGAGACCATCATCATCCGGGGAGGCAGGCGCATGGACAAGCCTGCCGCCATCGCCAGGAACGAGCCGCGCAATGATGCGCTGTTGCGCACCATCATGTCCCTGTATGACGAAGAAGGTGATGCGAAAAACGAGATCATCCCGTTATGGGAAGGAACGCGATTCGTGCTTGTGAGAACCCTCGACGCGGGCGACCTGCGCGGCGAAGCGTATCTGCTGACCAATACGTCCGACAGGGAAATTGTGATGGATGAGCGCGAGTTTTACCGCGACGGTGTGCAGGCGGTATCGGTGGAACAGCCCGTGCTCGGGCCCAACGAAACAACGCCGGTTTATGTGGTCAGTGAGGGTCAGTAGCCGATGCCGAAACTATCTGAAAAATTTGCAAAGCTCCCGCCCAGATCGCGGCAATACCTCCTGCTTGGCATTGCGGCAACTGTATTTGCCGGTCTGGTTTTTGGCAGCGTGGCGCTCTGGGATAACCAGCCATCGATGACACCGGTTGCAGCCAGCCGGCAACCGCAACCAACGAGCATCACGCCAGGTTCGCCTGTCGATCCAAGAGACGTGTGGATGTCGCAATCAGCGCAGCAAATGAAGCAAATGGATGATGTCATTCATGGCCTGAAACAGCAAATGAGCGATATGGAGAAAAACAAAACCTCTCCAGCACCAGCAAACGAACCGGCCCAATCTATTCTGCCGCCATTGCCGCCCATTCCTCCGCAGCCGCCGCAAACGCAGCCGCTATTGCCGCAACTTCCCTTGCACGAGCCGCTGCCGCCAGAACAGCCAAAGGAAAGGGGGATTGCGTCCTTTGAAGTGAGCGATGCCACCCTTGCCTCCGATGAAAAGCCGGAAAAAGACACCAGAGAAGGCTATATCCCCGCCGGATCGTTTGTGCGCGTCGCCCTGTTAGGCGGGCTGGATGCGCCAACCGGCGGACAGGCTCAAACCAATCCTCATCCGATCCTGATGCGCACGCAAGACAACGCATTCCTGCCAAACAGGTTTCGTTCGGAGATCAGGGAGTGTTTCATTCTCGCATCGAGCTACGGCGACATCAGTTCCGAG
>JANLID010000329.1 GCA_024654105.1 Gallionella sp.
GCTGCCGTCACGATGGGGTTCCATGCGTCGAGATCGACGCCCGCGCTCGGCACCTGCCCGGTGGCGAGCACCACGAGGTCGGCGGCGATGACCGCATCCTCATCGAGAATCAGGTCGCGGAAGCTGACCGCGCAAGCGTCGCCCTCGGCCTCCACCGAGGCAACCTTGCCCTTGGTAAAGGTCACCCCCTTGCGCTGCGCACTGCGGTAGAAATCCTCGCCCATGCCCGGCAAGCGCAAGTCGGTATACATCACCACCGTATCGACCTGCGGGTTGGCATCCTTGAAATACATCGCCTGCTTGACGCTGGTGGCGCAGCAATGGCCGGAGCAGTAAGGCAGGTGCGTGCCGCTCCCGTCGCGCTGCCCGGCACACTGGATAAACACCACGCTCTGCACCGCCTTGCCGTCGGCGCGTTTGATCGGGGCGCCGTTCGCAGCAAGCGCCAACGCTTCCAGCCCGGCCTGGTCGATCACATTGGGTGATTTGCCGCCGCCCAGTTCGGGCAGTTTGCCGAGGTCGTATGTGCCGAACCCGGTGGCCTGGACGATCGCGCCGACCTCCTCCGTTGCCATGCCGGAGGTGCCGATCACCCGCACGCTGAAACGGCCCGGCGCGCCGGAAGTCTCGGCAATGGTGGAATTGAGATGGACGCGGATGCGCGGGTGCGCCAAAACTTTTGCTGCCAGCTCAGGCAGCCCCGTATCCTGCGGTTCGGCATAAGGCTGTTTGAACGGCACGCGCTTCCACAGCTTTGCCGCCCAGCCGCCGAGTTGCGCTTCCTTTTCGACAATGACTGCCTCATAACCCGCCTCGGCCGTCTCCAGCGCAGCGGTCAATCCCGACATGCCGCCGCCAACCACCAGCACGCGCTTGTTCTGGGCGTGGTTGGGATTGCCTTCCGGCAGTTTCATCTTCTTCACTTCGGCGCAGCCCATGCGCAGGTAATCGTCGGCCATTTCCTGGCGCACTTCGTCGTGCTGGTCACCTTCCGCCACCACCCAGATCACGCCTTCGCGCAGGTTGGCGCGCGACATGACAGCGGCCGGAAATTGGAAGGCTTCGGTCTTGGCGCGGCGCGAACAGGCAGCGATACAAATATGCGTGACAGCTTCCTTTTCGATGTCATCGCGGATCATCTGCACCCCTTCCTCGTTGCACAGGAAAGCATGTTCGCGCACCAGCGCCATCTTGCCTTCCTTTTGCGCGATCCTGGAAAGTTGCGCGACATCGAGTTTGTCGCCCAGCCCGCAACCGGAGCAGATATAAGCGGCAGTTTTCATCTCACTCATGATTTTGTTCCTTCTGCTGCGGCAGTCCGGTACACCACTTGTATTGCGTGCAACGCCGCCGCCGTGGCGCTCTGCACGGAACGGTTGACGTCAAGCGGGCTGCTCGCCGCACCGGCGGCGAATTGTCCGCCGTCCGCCGTCCCTTCGAGGAAGCCGGACGAGTCGGTGATAATGTCCGCCGGCAATGCGATGCCGTTGCTTTCCGGCTCCATGCCCACCGCCAGCACCACGAGATCATGTTGCGCGGCATAGCGGTGATAGCCTTCGGTGTCCACGCCGTGCAGGATGAGGTCGCCGCTGGCTTCGTCCAGCTTGATGTTGGCGACCTTGGATTTGATGAATTTCACGGTCGGGTCCTGCTGCACCCTCAGGTAGAAATCCTCAAGGCGGTCGATGGAGCGGATGTCGATGTAATACACTGTGGATTTCCCCTCCTCGCCATATGCCTCGCGCACATATTGCGTCTGCTTGAGTGATGCCATGCAGCAGATACGCGAACAGTGGCGCAAATGGTTCTCGTCGCGCGAGCCGGCGCACTGGATGAAGGCGATATTTTTGGCTTCCTTGCCGTCGGACGGGCGCAGCAATTTTCCGCCGGTTGGGCCATGCGGATCGGCAAGACGCTCGAATTCCAGACTGGTGACAACATTGTCGAAACGGTCATAGCCGTAAGGCTGAATTTTCGCCGCATCATAGGGACGCCAGCCGGTTGCCCAGACCACGGCGCCTACTTTCATCTCGATAATCTCGCTCTGCATGTCGAGCTCGATGGCATCATATTTACACGCAGCCTTGGCTTTCTCGCCATCCGTCGTGCCGATGATGGAGGGGTCAAGCACATAGCGTTGCGGGTAAGCCATCGCGTGCGGCAGGTAAGCGGCACGCGTCTTGCTGAGCCCATATTCGTAGGGGTTGGGGATCTCCGCCTCGACTACCCTGGCGCATTCGCCACAGGCGGTGCAGTTGGCGTTGACATAGCGCGGGGAAATCTTCAGCGCCACCGTGTAATCGCCGCGCTGGCCGCTCACCGAGACAACCTCGGCCTGCGTCCATACGCGCAGATCGCGGTTATTCTTGAGCCGGCGCAAGTTGATTTCCAGCCCGCAGGTGGGGTGGCACATTTTGGGGAAATAGCGGTGCAACAACGCGGTGCGCCCGCCCAGGCTGGTGTTGCGCTCGGCGAGGATGACCTGCTTGCCGCATTCAGCGGCTTCCAGCGCCGCAGTCATGCCGCTGATGCCACCGCCGACGACGAGGATGGTCTGGTTGGTCGATATTGAAGCGGTCACTCAAGCCTCCGATCTGAGTTGCTGCATGGTTCGAATTTCAAAAGTCATCTGCGCAAGGTCGCCGAGTATCCAGGTGGGAACAGCGTCCACACCGGGAGCATCAAGGCCGGCGACTGAGCCGGGATTGACCAGCCAACAGTGCTCGCCATCAACTCCAACCTGCCTGCCGACATGCGCAGCGTGGCTGTGTCCGTGGCAGACCAGATCATAGTCCCCGGCGCAGGCGAAAGCCTGTCCGTGATGCGGCATGTGGGTAACGAATATCCTGCGTCCACCAAGTTTGAGCATAGCTTCTTGCCCGTGGTAAGTAAACAACCCGCCCGTTTTTTCCATCATGCGGTACAGCGCTGCGACGTCACCGACGTTGTTGCCATGGACTGCATGGATAGGGAGGCCAATTTCGAGCGAGGCACGCAGTGTGTTGACGCCGATCAGATCGCCACAGTGAATGACCGCCTGTGCGCCGCAAGACTGTGCCCCCAGAATCGCCGCCGCCAGTGAATCGGAACGGTCATGGCTGTCGGAAACAATACAAATTTTCATATCGCTGGTCATGTTGCGGATATTTCGTTACATTAGGCATAATTCACGCATGAAATGTCTATAACCATATCGGGTAAGTCATGGCATAGCCCTGATGGGGGTGGAGAGCAGAAAACCCATATTTGGTCATATTGGTTAGCCTTTGAAAAGAAGCGTCATATCTTGACGCCACTTGGTTCGTTGAAATCTCGGCTTTACCCCTTTTCGCCTAACAAGATTCAGGGATATTCTTTGAGCGCTACAAATAAAAGAATGAAGTTTGCAGCGGAACCAGAACGGACTGGTTTTTTCTGGACGCGCATTCCCAATTTCACCCCCCCCACCAGGGCAGGCGGCATTGCTGCGTGTGTCGAACAGGAGTTCGCGCCACCCCGCGCAGGCAATCTCAAAACGCTGCTGAACAGATTCCTGGAAACGGCGATCAGCATGACTCACGCAGGTGCAGGCGTGATCCGGGTCACCCTGCCCGACGAACAGACTTTGCAGATCATCAGCTCCATCGGCTTGTCCGGCGAACAACTGGAAGCCGAGCGCATCGCCGAATTGGTCTGCGAGGAATGCGGCAAGGATGCATTCAGGCGCGGCCTGTGCTCCACCAATATCGAAGATTGCGAGACCAGACAAGGCGGAGAAACGCATCGGCAGTTCAGGTCGGTCATTTCGGTTCCGCTCGAAAGCCGCAATACTCCCGGCGCGCTGCTTGGCGTCTTCACCCTGTTCTTCGATACCCCGCAATCTTCCTCCGGTCACGCTACGGATACGGCGGTCACCTTTGCCGACTTGCTGGGCGCCCTCATCGAACATGTCAGATCAAACCGCGAAACCAGACGGGCCGAACTGCTGATGGAGCGCCAATCAATCGCCAACGAAATACACGATTCGCTGGCGCAAACGCTGAACTACGCGCGGATGAATACCGCCCTGTTGACCGATGCGGTGCGCAGCAACAATGCGGCAATGGCAGCCGGTTATGCGCGTGACCTCGATGAGGCGCTGGAAATCAGCCAAAAAGCGGTGCGCGCCCTGATTACCGATTTCCGTAGCGAAATGGATCCCGCCGGCCTGTTGCACGCGCTGCAAACGCTGGTCGAACGTTTCCGCCAGCAGAACGACATCGTGCTCGATTGCGCCATCCGCGTCGCCGATCTCGACCTGCCTCTGGAACATGAAATACAAACCTACCATATCGTGCACGAAGCGCTTTCCAACATCGCCAAGCATTCCAACGCGAGCCACGCGCGCTTGATCGTGGATCACTGCGCTGGTTATTACGTCTTCACCATCGAGGATAACGGGGCCGGCAGCGGGGAATTAACCCCGGTGGAGGGGCATTATGGAATTATCATCATGCGCGAGCGCGCACAACGCATCGGCGGCGAGATCCGGGCTGAAAGCGCCAAAGGCTTGGGAACCAGCGTACAATTGCTGTTCCCCGAACCGGAAGCAAACTGGAGAACCATGCATGACTAGCGAATTGAAAATCGCCTTGGTGGATGATCAAAATTTGTGCCGGCGCGGACTGCACGAACTGCTCTCCCACGGCTACGGGTTCAACGTGCTGGGCGCGGTGGGCACCATCGAGGAATTGCGTCCCCTGCTGGACAAACAGCCCGATCTGCTGGTCCTCGACCTGCGCATGAAACCGATGGATGGTCTGGCGATGCTGGAACAACTGCGCAAAGAGGGCTGCACCATTCCTGCCGTGATGCTGACCATGAGCGATTCGGAAACGGATCTGGGAAATGCAATCCGCGCCGGCGTGCGCGGCTATCTGCTCAAGGATATGGCCCCGGAAGAAGTGGTCGATGCGATACGCCGCGTCGCCGCAGGCGAGATGGTGGTCGCACCTGCCATGACCGTCAAAATGATCTACATGTTGCGCGGCGATCAGCCCGGAGAGGAACCGAAGAATTCGCTCAAACTGCTGACCCAGCGCGAGCGCGAGATTCTGCAACTGCTGTCGCGCGGCGACAGCAACAAGGCCATCGCGCAAACCTTGTCAATCAGCTATGACACGGTAAAGCAGCATGTGCGCCACATCCTGAACAAGCTCAATCTGTCTTCCCGCGTGAAAGCCGCCGTGCTGTTCGCCAAAGAACCTGGCAGTCCCAATAATGACCAGTAACCAAAACACCACTCATATCAGTTATCCACATCGCTCTATGGGGTTATAGACACTGTCAGGCATTTTTCTGCCTAATTACACACCCGGATTATTATCAGGCTGAAATTCGGAAAAACGATACCGCTAAATCATTAGGAGGGGCACACATGGCACATGTAGTCATCATGGGAGCGGGGATCGGCGGCATGCCGGCGGCTTATGAAATGAGGGGCAAGCTGGACAAAAGCCACAAGGTTACTGTCATCTCGAACAGCGAGAACTTTCATTTCGTTCCATCCAACCCGTGGGTTGCAGTGAAATGGCGCGAACGCAAGCAGATCGAGTTCCCGGCGCGCACCTATCTGGAGCGCAAGGGTATCGACTTCATTTCCACCGGCGTAAAACGCGTCCATCCCGACCAGAACAAGCTTGAGCTCAACGATGGCAGTACCGTTGCCTATGATTATCTGGTAATCGCCACCGGTCCGAAACTCGCCTTTGATGAGGTCGAGGGGCTCGGCCCGCACGGCGGGCATACCTATTCTGTCTGCCATGTCGATCACGCGATGAAGTCGCATGATGAGTGGGAGCATTTTTGCGAGAACCCCGGCCCCATCGTGGTCGGTGCGGTACAGGGCGCGTCTTGCTTCGGTCCGGCTTACGAATACGCCTTCATCATGGATACCGACCTGCGCAAACGCAAGATACGCGACAAGGTACCGATGACCTTCGTCACCTCCGAACCGTACATCGGCCACCTGGGGCTGGGCGGCGTGGGCGATTCCAAGGGCATTATCGAATCCGGCATGCGCGACAAACACATCAAGTGGATCTGCAATGCCAAGGTCACCAAGATCGAAGCGGGCAAGATGTACGTCACCGAACACGACGACATGGGCGCGGAAAAGAAACAACATGAACTGCCCTTCAACTACAGCATGATGCTGCCTGCTTTCAAGGGTATCGACGCGGTATTCGGCATCGAAGGCCTGACCCAGGCACGCGGTTTCATCCTGGTGGACAAGCACCAGCGCAACCCCAAATACAAGAACATTTTCGCGGTCGGTGTATGCGTGGCAATCCCCCCGGTAGAGG
>JANLID010000262.1 GCA_024654105.1 Gallionella sp.
GGAGCGCGAGCGCATGCTGATGGGGATGATCTACGAGCAGGAGATGAATTTGCGCGAAGTTGGCGAGGTGCTGGGGGTGAGCGAGTCGCGCATTTCGCAGTTGCATAGCCAGGCCGTGGCGAGGCTGCGCAGCTGGATGAAGGGTTATTGATGGATAAACTCACGCTATTCGGTCTGGTGGTCGGGCTGACCGGCATCGTGACCGGTCAGATTCTGGAAGGCGGCAGCATTTCCATTCTGTTTCAGGGCGCGGCTTTTTTGATCGTGTTTGGCGGCACGCTCGGTGCGGTAATGGTGCAAAGTCCGATCAAGGTGTTTGTTACGGCGGCCAGAATGGGAAGTTGGGCATTCATTACTCCGAAATCGAACAGATCCAGATTGATCAGGCAATTGATAGATTGGAGTACGCTTGCCCGCAAAGAAGGTATTCTGGCATTGGAATCGCGCGCTTCCACTATTACAGATCCTTTTTTGAAGAAAGGGCTGCAGCTCCTGGTGGATGGCAATGATGCCGGGAAAATACGCGAGGTGATGGATGTGGACATCCATTCCTGGGAGCAACTGCACTGGCAGTCGGCGCGGGTGTGGGAAGCGGCTGCCGGATATTCCCCGACCATCGGTATCATCGGTGCGGTATTGGGGTTGATGCACGTCATGCAGAACCTGGCCGAACCGGGCAAGTTGGGCGCAGGTATTGCTGTAGCCTTTGTTGCGACCATCTACGGCGTGGCTTTTGCCAACCTGTTGTTCCTGCCGATCGCAAATAAACTGAAATCCATTCTCATGCAGCAGATGGACGTGTACGAGATGATTGTAGATGGCCTGTCGGGCATCGCCAACGGAGACAATCCGCGGCTGCTCGAACTCAAGCTGCAAGGCTATCTCGCCTAGGCCTTCGATCCATGGCGCGCCGAAAAAAACGAATCGAGCATGACAATCATGATCGCTGGCTGATTTCATATGCCGACTTCGTCACGTTGCTGTTTGCCTTTTTTGTGGTGATGTATTCCATTTCATCGGTGAATGAGGGAAAGTACAAGACCTTCAGTAATTCGCTGAGCATGGCTTTTACCAATCAGCCAAGTTCTGCTTCTATCAGCATTGCGCCAAATGAGCAGGAGCTATTGCTTAAGACGTTGGTGGACAGGCGCACGGCGCGGCTGGGCGAACAGCAGCGCAAGATACAGGACCGGATGAAAAATCTGGCCAATGGACTGAGTCAGGTGATGGCGCCGCTGATTAATCAACATACCGTCAGCATCAATCAGACCAGGCGCGGAGTGGTTATTGATATCAGCGCGAGCACATTGTTCGGGACGGGTGAGGCAACATTGCGACCGGGTATGCTGGGGGTGTTGCGCCAGGTATCCGCAGTGTTGAGCAAGGAAGAGCTTCCAATTGAAGTGGAGGGGCATACCGACGATATTCCTATTGCAACTGCGCAGTTTCCTTCCAACTGGGAGCTGTCCTCGGCACGCGCCAGCAGCGTGGTCAGAATGCTGATCGATAATGGGGTGCCGGCGAAAAATCTGACCGTAGTTGGCCTGGCTTCGAATCAGCCGCTGGTATCGAATGACAGCCGGGAGAATCGTGCCAAAAATCGGCGTGTAACCATCACCATCGTGTCGCCCGATATGGAACGGGGGCAGAGGACAGAGGAATCTGTCTTCCGTCCTCTGTCCTCTATCTTCTGATTCAACCGCTTCCCAGCGATCTGCCGCTTCCCAGCGATAAACTTGATTGGCCGTCCGGGCCATAAAGATTAGCCTTATTCACCGCATTGCTCAAAACGGCCAATGATTGTTGGTTGTGACGCAGTTTCATTTGAATCAGTTCGCCATTGAGACGGTTAAGCTGTTGAGCGCGTTCTGCCAAAGCGAGGATTCCATGCCAAACAGCCAAACCTTGCGGATTGTGTGCTGTCAGCCATGCATGAATTGCATCAGCAGAAAGTCCCGGGAGATTTTTTTGCAGCAGGCTGCGACGTGCTTCAGTGATCTCATTGATGCCAAGCGCAGCGGTTGATTTTTGCTCGGACAGTTCAAGCAACTGGTCGGTGCGGTTCTCCACCAGCATGCCCTGTTCGCGTTCCAGCAATGCAATGAAGCTCACCAATGCCGCGTGCTCGGCGGTCAAGGCGGTAAGTAATTGTGAACCGGGAGATTGTTTCAAGTAATTAAGCCTTGCTGCCAATCAGGTCGCGCACTGTTTCGATCAGGCGATCGGCGACGATTTCCGGGTTAACCTTGAAGCGTCCGTCACTGATAGCCTGTTTGATTTCCGCAACCTTGCTCGCATCGGCAACCGGGGTGCTTGCCATGCTGCTGGCCATGCTGTGCAACTGCGTCGCTGTGGAACCGAGCGAAACGCTGGTGCTGCCGGATTGTTGCGCCGCAGGCGGTGGGTTGGATTTTCCCTTGGGCGCAGCATGTGGCCGCCCTTCCGCTATCGGGTTGGCTGGCAGGGACTTGCTGGGTTTGTCGATTTTCACGGTTATCCTCTCAATCTGGCGATGCTTAAAATTGCTGTCGTTGACCTTAATATCGGTAGAAACCAGAAAAACTTTAGGGAATTTGACTATCTTTATAGCCCAAGCCGCTAAACAACACAACCGCGAGTCACACCGGAGTCAGGCTATGGCTTGATTTCCACTACGCCGCCGGCTCTGGCAACGCCACTGATTACGCGCCCCAAATTAGTGCGAATCTGTACAGTTTGTCCCTCGCTCGCATTACTCAAAGCTACGCCTTCGCTGCGTATGCTGAAGCCGCTGCCTTGCACGGCAAGTTGCACGACCTGCCCTCGTGTCACGCTATAGGGCAGACGCAGCATGTCCTCACGCAATATCTGTCCGGCGGCGATGCCATAGCGCAGCACTTTTCCAACTGCCTGTTTGGGATCGGTAAGCCCGCCTGTCCGGGAAGTTTCTATTGCTTGGTTGGCGATATCTTCCTTTTGCAGTGTATGTCCCAATGGCAGCAACCTCGCGCTGACCAATATATTGAGGCTGACCTTGATCTGTACCGGAACGAAAATACTCCAGCCATTCGCTTCATTGCAGCGCACCCCGATAGCCGTTTTGCCAATGAGCTGACTACCGGACGGCAGAAACGCTTCGAGTTTGGCGCATTCAGACAGTGTGATGCGCTGATCTATCTCATTTATTTTGTAGGAGACCTTGCCGGGCAATGCGGCGGTCTGTTGCTGCACAAAGGCGGCAACAACATTTCTTATTTGCGTGTGATCCTGTGCGGCGGATGCCGCTACGCATTCCAGCAGCAAACAGGCGCATAAGAGTAATTTCTTCATGTGTATGCGCGTGTCGTTAAGGTAAATGAATAGGCGGGTTCAGCCATGTCTACCAGGACGCGGCAGGTAGGCCGCTCCACAGTTCATAGATGTCGCGGATGTCCCATTTTGCGGGGTCTTCGTGCGAAATGATCTTATCCTTGCAGGCAGGTTTGGATAAATCCAATATTTCCGGGGCAACACGGCTGTTGGACTTGATCGAGAAAAATACTTTCACCTTGGGTGTGAGCAATGATTTTCCGGTTTGTTCGATGATCACACCCAGGCGATCCGACTCCAGTCTCACCAGGGAGCCAACCGGGTAGATGCCGACGCTTTTAACAAAAGCCTGAAAAATGACCTGGTCAAAATGCCCCTTGCTCCATTCCGCCATTTTGCGTATCGATTCGGCAGGTTCCCAGCCATTTTTGTAGGGACGATTGGAGGTGATTGCATCATACACATCGCATACTGCGCCCATCTTGGCATACAGGCTGATCTGCTCATCCGTGAGTTTTTCGGGATAACCCCTGCCGTCCACTTTTTCGTGGTGATGCAAACAAACATCCAGTGCGATATCGCTGATTCCCTTGCCTTCCAGCAATATTTTGTGCCCCTCGGCCGGATGGGTCTTCATCTTCTCGAACTCTGCATCGGTCAGCTTGCCCGGTTTGTTGAGGATGTTCAGCGGGATCATCATCTTGCCCACGTCGTGCAACAAACCGGCCAGGCCGACCTGGCGAGTTTGCGCTTCATCCAACCCCAGTTGCCGCGCCAGAGATACCATCAGCGCGCATACCGCCACCGAGTGCATGTAGGTGTAATCGTCCTTGTTTTTCAGGCGCGCCAGGCTGATCAGCGCGCCGGGGTTGCGCATCACCGAGGTGGAAATTTCCTCAACGATAGGCAGCGCGTCTTCGGCATCTAAAGCCTTGCCCATACGTGCCTCTTGAAACATCGAGGTGACGGCCTGTTTGGACTTGGCGCAAATCTTGACGGCGCGCGCGGCCTCTTGATGAATGTCAATGCGCGGGGCTGTTTTCCCGGTCGAATCAGCTTGTGCAAGCGTGTTTTTAACTTCTTCCGCGATCACTCCTTCATCTGCTCCGCCCTCGACATCGAGCCCCTTGGAGGTGTCTATCCATGCTTCCTTGATGCCGGTGGACAGGATGATTTGCAAGTCTTTGGGATTGTCCAGCATGAAAGCGCCGCGCCAGAACGGGTGATCCATCCATGAGCCGCACAACTCGTGCACATGCATACCTAAACGCAGTTGTTCGACATGGATACGTTTTAGCATGGCTGGGTTTGGGAGGCTGAAGACTTGTGAATTCTAACCCAAATAAAACAAGGTTGAATAAATTGGAATTGGGGGAGGAATTCCCCGTTAATCGTCAGATAGCGAATCGGCGGTGCGGTCTAGTATGCCACTCATGTAAGTGGTAATGGGTGAACAAGGAGGGCAAGATGATCAACAAACTGGACGATGCGCTGCGTTTTCAGCAAACCGCGCTTAGCCTGCGTGCGGCGCGCCAGGAATTGCTGGCTTCCAACATCGCAAATGCCGATACGCCGAACTATAAGGCGAGAGATGTCAATTTTGCCAGCGCATTGCAGAATGCCCTGGCGGGTACTACTACCGAGCTGCCAACCGTAAAAACTTCATCCATGCATCTGGAAGGAAATTCCGGCGCATCGATTCTGGGAGCGCCGGTGATGTACCGCAGGCCGGTGCAGCCGAGTGCGGATGGCAATACGGTGGATATGGACGTGGAGCGCGCGCAGTTTGCCGACAACGCATTGCGCTATGAGGCCAGCGTCCGCTTTGTCAGTGAGCAGATGAAGGCGATGTTAACTGCGATACAGGGGTGATCATGTCTCTATTCAATATCTTCAATGTGGCGGGTTCCGGGATGGCGGCGCAGTCGCAGCGCCTGAACGTGGTGGCCAGCAATCTGGCAAATGCCGACAGCGCCACCGGCGCCGATGGCCAGCCGTACAAGGCCAAACAGGTGGTGTTCAGCGCAATGCCGGTAGATGGCGGCGGCCAGGGCGTGAAGGTAACCGCAGTGGTTGAAGATAGCTCGCCGATGAAAATGATCTATGACCCAAAGCATCCGATGGCTGATGCGCAGGGCTATGTTGCCATGCCGAATGTGGACGTGGTAGGCGAGATGGTGAACATGATCTCCGCATCGCGCGCCTATCAGAATAATGTCGACGTGATGAACGCGTCAAAAACACTGTTGCTCAAGACGCTGACCATTGGTCAGTAATATAACAAGATCGTCTGTAATAAAAAGGAATTGTCATGGTTAATGCCACACAAGATACCGGCTCCGCCGCAGCATTGTTCGCGTCATTGAATGCAGGTTCCAGTTCTGCCGCCAATAAATCTGCAGCGGCCGATACGCAGGATCGTTTTCTGAAGCTGTTGGTGACGCAGATGAAGAATCAGGATCCGCTCAATCCGATGGACAACGCACAGGTCACCTCGCAGATGGCACAGCTCAGCACTGTGACGGGAATCGACAAGCTGAACGTTACTTTGCAGGCGTTGAGCGACAGCATGATCTCAAATCAGTCGCTACAGCAGGCTGCCAGCATGATCGGGCATGGCGTGCTGGTACCAGGTAAGGGTGTGGATATGGCTAATGGCCTCGGCTACGGTGGTATCGACCTGACGCAATCGGTAGACAGGCTCGACATTTCCATCTATGACCAAGCCGGCGCGCTGGTGCGCAACTTCAGTATGGGCGCGCAGCCGGCCGGGCTGGTTAATTGGCAATGGGATGGCCGGGATAATTCGGGCAATAGCGTAACAGATGGCAGCTATACCTTTACTGCTGACGCTACACAAGCAGGTAATAAGGTAGATGCGATGGCATTGCAGTTTGGCATGGTGAATAGCGTCATACAAGGCAAGCAAGGGGTAGAGTTAAGCGTTGGAAGTTTGGGCGGCATCGCGCTGTCACAAGTCAGGCAAATTCTTTGAAATGCAGCAACGTGTTGCAGGGTGTGTGCAGCGCCTTGGTAGATTATTTATAAGGAGGACATCATGAGTTTTCAGCAAGGTTTAAGCGGTCTAAATTCGTCGGCCAAACAACTGGACGTGATAGGCAATAACGTGGCAAATTCGAATACGGTTGGCTTCAAGCAATCGATGGCGCAATTTTCCGATATGTATGCGGCGTCCCTTTCCGGCAGTGGCGCGGTGCAGATAGGCACGGGCGGCAAGATAGCGGCTGTCATGCAGCAATTCACCCAAGGGAATGTCACCAACACCAACAACCCGATGGATACGGCAATCAGCGGGCAGGGATTCTTCCGCGTAATCGATGCGGGCGGCAGTGTCTTGTACAGCCGTAATGGGCAATTCCAGGTGGATAAAAATGGCTACATCGTGAATAACCAAGGGCATAAATTGTCTGGTTATCTGCCGGACGCAACGGGGACAATTATTCCCGGACAGCCATTGCCAATACTGATCAGTTCGTCTGATTTGTCGCCCAAGCAGACCGCCAATGTTACGGTTGGGGCGAATCTCGATTCGCGCTCCGCAACGCCGATTAATTCGACTTTTAGTACCCTTGCCCCGACATCCTACAACAGTTCGACCTCGACGACGGTATATGACACTCTGGGCGCCAGCCATATTGGATCGCTGTATTTTCAAAGGCAGCCCATTGCTGCCACTACCGTTCCATTGGCTATCGCTGCCGGAGCGACTACGGCAACCCTTACCTCCGCTGCGGGCATGGCGGTCGGTAATACCATTACCATTGCCGGAGCAGGGGCAGCAGGCGTCAATCTGACGGCCACCATTACCGCTATCGCCGGCAATACGGTGACTTTTGCTCCGGCGACAACGACATTAACGGCTGTCAATGCCGTTGTTACTTCCAATGCGGGATCGGCCAACTGGAATACTTATCTGGCGGTGGATGGGGTGCTGGTTCCGCCGAGCGCAACGGGCGCAACCCCGGCGGTGTCAAGCGCCACTACGATAACGCTGACGGAGGCGCCGACGGGGTTGGCGGTCGGTGGCCCGATTAGTATCGCGGGCGCGGGCGCAAACGGCGGGGCGCACACGGCAACCATTTCCAGTATTGTGGGCGCTCTTGTCACTTTTGCGCCAGCTGCGTCTACTGCGCCAGCGGCAGGGGTGGCTGTGACGGCGCCTTTGGCTACGCTCACCTTTGATACCCTGGGTCAACTAGCTTCTACTATCCCATCTTCCTCACCGCCGGGAACACTGGCTTCGGCGAATTTCACACCAACGGGGGCGGATCCTCAATCGCTTGCTTTGGATTTTGCTCAAACCTCCCAGTATGGCGGCAGTTTCGGGGTGAATAGCCTGACTCAGGACGGTTATTCCTCCGGCCGGTTGAGCGGGTTTAACACCGGTGCCGACGGGACGATACTGGGGCGTTACACCAACGGACAATCGCGCGCCCTGGGGCAGATGCTGTTGGTGAACTTTACCAACCCGCAGGGTTTGCAGTCGATGGGCAACAATGAGTGGGTGGAAAGTTCCACCTCCGGCGGGCCGTTGATTGGCACACCCGGTTCGAGCGCTTTGGGGGTGTTGCAATCTTCGGCGGTGGAAGATTCCAACGTGGACTTGACCGCCGAGCTGGTGAGCATGATTGTTGCGCAGCGCGTCTATCAGGCGAATGCGCAGACCATCAAGACGCAGGATCAGGTGCTGCAGACCTTGGTGAATTTGAGGTAATAGGGAGTAGGGAGTAGGGAGTAGGGAGTAGGGAGCGTTTTTCCCACTCACCACTGAGGCGCGCAGCACCGCCCCACTCCCCAGATTTTCCAGATCAGGAGATAGCAATGGACAGATTAATCTACACTGCAATGACTGGCGCTTCGCAGGTGCTGCAACAGCAGGCGGCGGTGTCGGAGAATCTGGCGAATGTCAACACACCCGGATTTCGCGCCGTGCTGAATACCTTCCGCGCTGTGCCACTGGCCGGCGAAGGTTTGCCGACCCGCACGTTTGTGGTGGATTCCACGCCGGGTGCGGATTTTGCGTCCGGTATTCTTCAGCAAACCGGTCGCGACCTGGATGTGGCGGTCAACGGCGAGGGCTGGATTGCAGTGCAGGGTGCGGACGGCAAAGAAGCCTACACGCGCAACGGCAGTTTTCAGATTACGCCGAACGGCGTGCTGCAAACCCGTACCGGCTTGAATGTGATGGGCGATGGTGGCCCGATTTCCATTCCGCCCGACACCGAAGTGACCTTCGCCAAGGACGGCACGATTTCTACTGTGCCGAGTGGTTCACAGGCCACGTCGGTAATCGTGGCCGGCAGACTGAAGCTGGTCAATCCGCCCGCAGAACAACTCGAGCGTGGCGGCGATGGCCTGTTCCGCCTGAAGGATGGCACGGTTGCCGCTGCCGATGCAAATGTCAGCGTAGCCCCCGGCAGCCTGGAGGGCAGTAATGTGAACAGCGTGGAAGCAATGGTGAGCATGATTTCGCTGGCGCGCAAATTCGACATGCAGATGAAAATGCTGCAAAGCGCGGATAACAATGCGCGGCAGGCCAGCCAGATAATGAATATTTCGGGGTAGATGGGAAGTGGGAAGCAGGAAGCAGGAAGCGCCACCCCCGCTCCCCACTTACCAAATTAATTAAGGATGAAATCATGATACGTTCTTTGTGGATTTCCAAAACCGGTCTGGATGCGCAGCAAACCCAGATGGATGTTATCGCCAATAACCTGGCCAACGTCAGTACCAGCGGCTTCAAACGGTCGCGTGCGGTATTCGAGGATTTGCTGTATCAGACCATCCGCCAACCGGGCGCGCAATCGTCGCAACAGACGCAAATCCCATCCGGCTTGCAGATCGGCACCGGGGTACGCCCGGTAGCAGTAGAGCGCATTCATACCCAGGGCAATCTGCAACAGACCGGCAATCAGTTGGATGTGGCGATTCAGGGAGCAGGGTTCTTTCAAGTGCTGATGCCGGATGGATCGACGGCCTATACCCGCGACGGCTCCTTCCAGACCGACAGCCAGGGGCAACTGGTGACTTCCAGCGGTTTCCCCATCCAGCCCGCCGTGACTATTCCGGCGAACGCTATCAATGTAACAATCGGGCGCGACGGGGTTATCAGTGTCACCCAGCCTGGTGTGGCCGCACCGGTTCAAGTTGGCAGCTTG
>JANLID010000266.1 GCA_024654105.1 Gallionella sp.
GGGAAATGGAGAAGGGAGAAGAGAGAAGGGTAAAACCGGCTCCCCCTTGAGCACCGCAGGTGCAATCCCTTCTCCCTTGAGCGCCAAAGGCGCGTTCCCTTCCCCCTTGAGCACCGCAGGTGCGATCCCTTCCCATTTAATGTATGGACAACGAATACAACCCGCCGTCGCGCGTTTGCACCAGCAGCCCGTTGTCGAGCCCGACCGGCGCGGCTTGAATCGCGCTACCGTCCAGTTTGATGCGTGCGGCAAAACTGCCATCTTCGCGATTCATGCCGTGCAAATAACCCTCATAATCACCAACCACCACGAAATCACCCAGAACATAGGGTGTGGCCGTATCACGCATGAACAACTGCTCGTTCTTCCACAGTGTGTTGCCGCTGGTTTTATCCAGCGCCATGACCGACCCACGCGCATCGCTGAGGTAAAGATATTTGCGCAGCAGCATCACGCCCTTGTCGCTACCAATGTCACGATTCCACAACGGGTTGCCCTGTGCCACATCAAAACAGGCCACGCGCCCCTGGAAAGCGATGGCGCAAACCTGTTCGTCATCAGCCACCGGATTGCTGGTGATGTCACTGATACGTTCCAGCTCGGTGCTGCCGCGCGGCTGCGATACCGATACTTCCCATAGCACCGAGCCGTCCACGATTTTTATGGCGGCCAGTTTGCCGCCCGCAAAACCGGCGAAAGCCACGCCGCGCTGCAACGTCACCCCCGCATGGTTGCGCACGACCAGCGCCGGCGTGCTGCGTTCGTACAGCCAGACACGCTTGCCGTCCGCCGCATCCAGACCGGCAATCCGCCCGTCGCCGCTGCGCACGATCACCACGCCTTGCGCCGCTTGCGGCGCGCTTAACACTTCGCTGGACACTTTGCTCTTCCAGCGCAACTTGCCGTCTTCGCCGTAAGCCAGCACATCACCCTTATCGCTGCCGATGAGCACCAGCCCCTCGCCGCTGCCCACGCCGCCGCTGACTGCCATGCCGCTTTCGACGCGCCATACCTGCTTGCCGGTGATACGGTCAACCCGCGTCAGCACACCCTTGCCGGATGCGCCATAAATTGCATTTCCGGTCAGCGCGGGTTGCAGCAAGCTTGCGCCGGAATCACCCAAATCGATATGCCAGCGCACTTCAAATTTGGCGGTCTCGCCGAACTCCACCAGCTTTGCTGGTTCCATGCCATCTTTCTTGCTGCCGAGCCAGCCTTTTACGGTGTCCACGGAGGAACAACCACTCAGTGCGATCAAAGCCAACAACGATAAATGCGCCAGCCTCACTTAATTTCCCCAAGCGCATCCATCTTCATTTCGATCATGTTGCGATACGCGCTCTTGGCATCGGTTTTTTCATAAGCCAGTTTGTAGGCGGATCTTGCTTCCCCATTTTTGCCTTGAGCGCTCAACACATCGCCTTTCAGGTCGGCATACAAACCATCGAATGACGATGGATGTCTGGCTTCCAGCAACTGCAGCGCATTGTCATAATTTTTTTCATCCAGCAGCACCGCAGCCAGGCGCAGGCGCGCCACGTCCTTCAGGCCAGCTTCTTCGGCATGATCGATGACCCAGTGCAATTGCGTCTTGGCGCGCGCCTGCTCGTCGACCTGCTCATTCACCTGCGCCGCCAGCAATGCGGCACGCGGACCATATCCGGTGGCAGCATACTTATCCATCACCATGGCGGCCGCATCGTTGACGCGCTTGGCATCACTACTCTTCAGCTGCCTGACGAATTCGGCGTACAGTGCCGCCGCTTCGCTGGACTGCTGATTCTGGTAATACTGCCAGCCGCGCCAGCCGCCCATCGCGACGATGGCAATCAACAATGCGCCAAGCAAGTAATTCCCGCTTTCCTTCCACCACGCCTTGAGCGCGTCAAGCTGTTCCTGTTCCTGCAAGTCCAATGCCGCCATGATTACTCCTATTTGATAATTTGATTAACTGTCGCAACGAGATTCTGCACGCTCACCCGCTGTTGTTCGCCACCCTGCATCGGCTTCACGCTGACCTCATTGGCCTGCGCCTCATCGTCGCCGATCACCACCGCCACGGCCGCGCCGCTGGCGTCCGCCTTTTTCATCTGCGACTTGAAGCCGCCACCGCCGCAGTGCAACAGCACGCGCAGCTTGCCGTCGCGCAACTGCTCCGCCACTATGCTGGCCAACCGGCTGGCCAGCTCGCCCTGATGCACCACATACACATCCACTTCCGCTTTGGGCAGCGCCATGCCGTCTTCCCGCAACAGCGCCAGCAGCCGCTCCACGCCCATCGCAAAACCGGTCGCTGGCACCGGCTTGCCGCCAACCTGCTCAACCAGCCCGTCATAGCGTCCACCGGCGCAGATGGTGCCCTGCGCGCCGAGGCGCGTGGCCACCCACTCGAACACGGTGCGGTTGTAATAGTCCAGCCCGCGCACCAGATTCGGATTGATCTCGAACGCCACATCGTGACGCCTGAGCATTGCCTGCACCTCGTCAAAATGCCTGAGCGCGTCCTCTTCCAGTTCATCCGCCAGCCGGGGCGCGGCGGCAACCAGCTCCCGCATCGCCGGGTTCTTGCTGTCCAGGATGCGCAGCGGGTTGGTGTACAGCCGGCGCGTCGCATCGGCGTCCAGCATGTCCCGGTGCTGCTCGAAATGTGTGATCAGCTTCACGCGATGCCGGTGCCGCGAGGCCGTGTCGCCCAGCGTATTCAGTTGCAGCGTGACATCGCGCAGCCCGAGCTGGCGCCACAGCCGCGCGCACATCAGAATCTGCTCGGCATCGATATCCGGCCCGGCGAAACCCAGCGCTTCCACACCAAATTGATGGAACTGGCGGTAGCGCCCCTTCTGCGGGCGCTCGTGGCGAAACATCGGCCCGCTGTAATACAGGCGCTGCGGCGCGTTATACAGCAAATTGTGCTGCAGCGCGGCGCGCACGCAGGAAGCCGTGCCTTCCGGGCGCAGCGTCAGATGATCGCCGTTGAGCGCGTCCTCGAAACTGTACATCTCCTTCTCGACGATGTCGGTCACCTCGCCGATGGCGCGCTTGAACAACGCAGTTGGCTCGACCAGCGGCATACGGATGTTGCGGTAGCCGTAGCCGTGCAGCCAGTCGCGCACCACTTCCTCGAACCACAGCCACAGCTCCGCCTCTTCCGGCAGGATGTCGTTCATGCCTTTTACGGCTTGTAGGGTTTCGTTGCTCATAAAATAACCCTGGTGAGTGGGAAGTGGAGCGGCACTGCGTGCCTCAGTGGGAAGTGGTTTTTCTACTTCCTACTTCCTACTTTCGACTCACGTATTTCCTTGTCACATACTCGTCCACGATGCGGGTGAACTCCGCCGCGATGTTATCGCCGCGCAGGGTCACTGCCTTTTCACCGTCAATATACACCGGCGCGGCGGGACTCTCGCCGGTGCCCGGCAGGCTGATGCCGATGTTCGCCAGCTTGCTTTCGCCGGGGCCGTTGACGATGCAGCCCATCACCGCGACGGTCATGTTCTCCACGCCGTCATACCGCTCGCGCCACACCGGCATCCGGTCGCGCAGGTGCGCCTGGATGCTCTGCGCCAGTTCCTGGAACACGGTGCTGGTGGTGCGCCCGCAACCCGGGCAGGCGGTAACCATCGGCGCGAACGCGCGCAGGCCCATGGTCTGCAGAATCTCCTGCGCCACCACTACTTCCTGGGTGCGCGACCCGCCCGGCTCCGGCGTCAGGGAGATGCGTATCGTGTCGCCGATGCCTTCCTGCAGCAGCACCGCAAGCGCCGCCGTCGAAGCAACGATGCCCTTCGACCCCATGCCCGCCTCGGTCAGGCCGAGATGCAGCGCGTAGTCGCATTGCTGCGTCAGCGCACGGTACACCGCGATCAAGCCCTGCACCTCACTGACCTTGCAGGACAGCACGATGCGGTCATGCGCCAGGCCGAGCTGTTCGGCGCGCTGTGCGCTTTGCAGCGCGGAGGCGATTAGCGCGGCGTGCGTCACTTCACGCACATCTCCGGGCTCAGCCTGCCGCGAATTCTCGTCCATCATGCGCACCACCAGACCTTGATCAAGGCTGCCCCAGTTCACGCCGATGCGCACCGGCTTGTCGTAGCGCACCGCAGCGGCGATCATGATCGCAAACGGATCATCGTCAGCACGGCTGCGCCCGACGTTGCCCGGGTTGATGCGATACTTTGCCAGCGCCTGCGCGCAATCGGGAAATTCGGTTAACAGGCGATGCCCGTTGTAATGAAAATCACCGATCAGCGGCACATCGCAACCCATGCTGTCCAGCCGCGCACGTATCAGCGGCACCGCGGCGGCAGCCTCCGGCGTGTTCACCGTGATGCGCACCAGCTCCGAACCTGTCTGCGCCAGTTCGTAAACCTGCCGCACGGTCGCTTCCACATCGGCGGTGTCGGTGTTGGTCATGGATTGCACCACAACCGGCGCACCGCCACCCAGCATTATCTTGCCGACCCGCACCCGTTGCGACGGGCGGCGCATAATGAAAAACCCGCTCATATTTTATTCCAGCGTCAGGCGCGCTACTTCGTTTAACGAACCAATATGGGGCGTCAAGTCGACCTGCTTGCCTTTGTAGTAGAGCCGCACCGAGGCGGCATGGCCGATCACCAGCGAGAATGGGGCGCCTCCATCAAGGCGCAACTCGCTGCCCTGAAGATTGATCTGCGACGATAAAATATTGCCGTCCTTATCCTTGATCTCCACCCATGAATCCCCGTCAAACGCCAGGCGCAAGACGGCAGCCTGCAATGATGCGCCGGGTAATTTTCTGGGTTGAGTTTGCGGCACAACCCGGGAAACCTGAGGTAGCGCCGTTTCCAATGCAGGCATTACCGCTGATGCGGCAGGCGTGGCTTCCGCCACTTCAGAAACGACTTGAGCCGGGATGTTCAGCGTTTCCGGAGGCAATGAAACCGGTATCTCAATCCGGGTCATTTCTGCCGGGGTTTGTGGTGTCGTGAAATGCCACACCGCAAAAGCAACAACCAGTACTGCCAGCAGCAATGCCGCGCCCAGCAGGATCATATTTTGTCTTTGCGCCGAGTGTGCAACAGGAAACGGCACATCGACTGAAGCTGGCTCAAACTGCGTTGAAACCATTTCTGCCCGGGGCAGAATTGCCAACAGCATCTGCGCATCCAGGTGCAAAATTTTGGCATAGCTGCGCACGAAGCCCCGCACGAAAGGCATCTCCGGCAAACGCTGGAAATCATCGGCTTCAAGCGCCTCGATCTGGCGCGGCGCAAACTTGATCTGGTCGGCTACGTCTACGACGCTCAGGCCAAGAGACTCGCGCGCCTCGCGCAGCATTCTCCCCAATGAAGGCTTCGGTGTTGCGGCAGAGCTATCGTCCTGCTCGACGTTGTTTTCCGGAAGCTGCTCCATTATTCACCGTGCATGAGCAATTTGGCTTCGCGTGCATCGGGGAAACGCTTGCGTAACTGCATGCTGTAACTGGCCTCGGAATTACGGTCACCAACCTTGCGTTCGATACGCACCGCCAGCCAGAGTTGCTCCGCCGTCAGGCTGTCGGATTTCTCGGAAAACTGCGCAAAATATTTTTTGGCGGCAGTGTAATCGCCGTTGGCAAAACTCAACTCTGCCATCGCCAGCAGTGCCTGCTGCAAATCTGGCTGCACCAGCAGCGCGCGCTGCAGGAATTCTTCTGCATCCTTCAGGTTGCCCGCTTTTTTGGAGCATAACCCGGCATTCAGCCAAGCGCGCTCCGGTGTGGTATAGAGTGGATTTTTCAATGCCTCCATGAAGTAAGAAATCGACTCTTTTTCCTTGCCGCGCTGGCACAGAAACCAGCCATAGTTGTTATGCGTTTGGGAATCGCTCCTGTCGAGGCGCAAGCTATGCTGAAAATCTTCTTCGGCTTCCTTGTCTTCGCGCAATACCATACGGATCAGGCCGCGCATGGAATAGGCCGGTGCGTAGTTCCGGTCAGCCTGCAAAGCCAGATCAATCTCGCCGAGCGCAACACCCATTTGCGCGCGTTCGTAATACATGCCCGCCAGTTCGGTATGCACCTTTGCGCTGGCGCTGGCACGCGACTTGGGCTGATCCTGGGTGGCATGCTGGCTGCCCGATGGCGTGCCGCATCCTGCCAGAACAACCAATGACAATAACAGGGCAATCAATTTTTTCATCAGTACACCTCCGTTATTTATCAGTGCAGCGCCATTTGATGCATGGTTCGTCTGGTTTTGTCCTGCACCTGCCCGGCCAGTTGTCCGCACGCCGCAGCAATATCATCGCCGCGCGTCTTGCGCATGGTGGCGACGATATCCGCCTGCATCAGCACGTCGCGGAAGCGTTGGATTGTCTCAGCACCAGAACGCCGATAATGCGTCTGTGGAAACGGATTGAACGGGATCAGGTTGAACTTGCACGGCACATCGCGCACCAGCCGCACCAATTCGCGCGCCTGCTGCACGCTGTCGTTCACACCATCCAGCAGCACATATTCGAAAGTGATAAAGTCGCGCGGCGCCTTTTCCAGATAACGCTTGCATGCCGCCAGCAGTTCCTTGAGCGGATACTTCCGGTTGATCGGCGCCAGCACGTCGCGCAGCTCGTCGTTCGGCGCATGCAGCGACACCGCCAGCGCCACCGGGCATTCGTCGCGCAAGCGGTCGATTGCCGGCACAATGCCGGAAGTCGACACCGTCACGCGGCGGCGTGACAGCCCGTAAGCATGATCGTCCAGCATCAGGCGCAGCGCGCTCACCGTATTGTCGAAATTCAGCAGCGGCTCACCCATGCCCATCAGCACCACGTTGCTGATCTGCCAGTTGCCGTGGCGGCCCGGACACGGTGCGGCGGAGCCGTCAGGTGCGGGAAGGGCCACCTGCGCCTCCTCCCGCAATCGGCCGCTACGCGGTAACGTGTCGGAGGCGCTACCCTTG
The DNA here is from genome assembly GCA_024654105.1 of Gallionella sp. GTDB lineage: Bacteria > Pseudomonadota > Gammaproteobacteria > Burkholderiales > Gallionellaceae > Gallionella. The sequence goes on from JANLID010000266.1 coordinate 6,921, forward strand.
CCAAGCTCATGGTTCGCCCACCACAACTGGCCGATGATCTCGGCGGTCGAAAGGTTGCGGCTGAAACCCTGTTTGCCGGTAGAACAGAACGCGCAGTCCAGCGCGCAACCAGCCTGCGTCGAGACGCACAACGTGCCGCGCTCGGCCTCTGGAATGAATACGGTTTCCACCGCGTTGCCGGTGCCCATGTCCAGCAGCCACTTGCGCGTGCCGTCGTCGGACAGCTCCTCGCGCATCACCTTCGACGCCTGCACGCAGGCGATCTGTTTCAGTTTTTCGCGCAGCGACACGGCAAGGTCGCTCATCGCATCAAAATCGGACTCCCCGGCCTTATAAATCCAGCGCAGCACCTGCCTGGCGCGGAACGGCTTCTCGCCGTGTTCCGCGAGCCAGGCAGTCAATTGCTGCACATCGAAGTCGAGGAGATTTTGTTGCATCTGCGTAATTAGCGGGAATAAATATTCAGCGCGGGAAAGAAATAGGCGATTTCCACCGCTGCTGTTTCAGCCGCGTCGGAACCATGCACCGCATTCGCGTCGATGCTGTCGGCGAAATCGGCGCGAATCGTGCCCTTGTCGGCCTTCTTCGGATCGGTAGTACCCATCAGGTCGCGGTTCTTCAAAATCGCGCCCTCGCCTTCCAGTGCCTGCACCATCACCGGGCCGGAAATCATGAAATTGACCAGGTCATTGAAGAACGGGCGGGCGCGGTGCACGGCGTAAAAACCTTCCGCTTCGGCACGCGACAATTGCATCATGCGTGCGGCCACAACCTTCAGACCGGCATTCTCGAAACGGGTGTAAATCTGGCCGATGACATTCTTGGCCACGGCATCGGGTTTGATAATCGACAGGGTACGTTCAACAGCCATGCTACGCTCTCCAAATGGTTAAAGTTAATCAGAAAAATTCAAGAGCGTGATTCTATCAGGCTTTGACTGCCGTGTCGCAGCTGAGCCCTTGTCCGGGTGCGATTCAAACTGATGTGGGGTAATCTCACAACCTCATCCACTGTTTAGGGCACCTCTAAAAATTCGCCTTCCAATCCTGATTTCATCCGCAAGATAAACTTTTTCGATGTGAAGATGAATTTAAGGAGAGAAGGACACGAAATACTCCTGTTTTCTGGGGGTTCCCCCCGATTTACGCTGCAATGGGCGCACCTCTCCTGCAGTTGAGTTGCGGGTAACTGGAAACGGACTTGCAGCCGTATCTGAGCAACTGCCCCAGACGCTTCATGTTGTAAGCCAGATTCATCAAGCCGATTTTAACCGCAGCGCGCACCAAGCCGATGGTGCGCACGATGTGCCCGCCCATCTGTGCTTGTGTGCCGAACACATGCTCGACGCGCACACGGGTTTTTGATTTGGCTTTGTTTGACGCTTTCTGCTCGTCGGTCAAGGGGTGGTTGCGCGCACCTTTCTCGCAAATCTGGCTGGCTATTTTTGCCCGCTCCAATTTCTCTTCCTGTTCTTTTGACCGGTAAGCGCTGTCGGCATAGACCGGGCGTTTGTCGCCGTTCTCGTCAAGGGTATGGTCGAGCAGTTCGTCGAATACCTGGCTGTCATGCACCGCCGCGTCGGACACCACATAGTTTTGTACCAGCTTGTGTTCGTCGTCGACGTTGACGTGGTTCTTGTAGCCGAAGTGGGTTTCATCGCCCTTTTTCGCCCAGCGGGCGCACACGTCTTTTTGTGCCAGCTTGTGCTTGTTGCAACCCTTGCCCCACTCGATGGGAACGGCGTCTTCCTTGATCAGCGCGTTCTCCTCGCGGCTGTTGCGCTGGCGCGGCACTTCCACAAAGGTGGCGTCGATCATTTGCCCGCCTTTGGTCACAAAACCGCGCCGTGCCAGTTGTTCGTGGAAGCGGGCGAATAACTTTTCGGTCAGTTTGTGTTCCGCCAGGCGCTCGCGGAATAGCCATACCGTCTTCTCGTCAGGCACTTTGTCTTCCATCCGCAAACCCAGGAAGCGCATGAACGAGAGCCGGTCGCGTATCTGGTATTCGATCTGCTCGTCCGACAGGTTGTAGGTCTGTTGCAGGATCAGCACTTTGAACATGCGCACCACGTCCCACGGCTTGGCTCCTGCTGCGCTTTTCCTTTCCTTCTCGTGCATCTTGGCAAGGTCTCCACGAAACGCTTCCCAGTCGACTACCGAGTTGAGCACCACCAGTGGGTCGCGCATCTGCGTGAGCTTGTCGTGCCGCTCGGCTAAATCAAAAAATCCAGGTTGTCCTTTCATGTCTTTCCTCCTCGGTGGTATCCTTGTTTTTTGACGCTTGTTGCTGCGTTTCGGTGGATCAGATTTTACATTCTTTTGATTACAATTTGAGCAATTATTAGAGGTGCCCTTTAGACGAGAGGAGAGTTTCATGGGAATGAGTGACGAAGCCTTATTGGATCGCCTGAACGGCCATCCCGTGCTGCGGAGCCGAGTTGGGTCGAT
>JANLID010000272.1 GCA_024654105.1 Gallionella sp.
TGGCGAGGAAGGGGTTGGTGCATGTGTTCGTTTCCGTCGGCACCCTGGATCACGAGCTAATGCGCCGGCTGGAGCCGCGCACTGCTGCGCCCAAGCGCCGGCTGGAGGTCCTGCGCGCTTTAAGCGCGGCCGGCATACCCTGCGGCGTGCTGGTGGCGCCGATCATCCCCTTTTTGAACGACCGGGACATGGAAACAGTGCTGGAGAGTGCGGCCGCGCAGGGCGCCGGCATGGCGGGTTATCAGATCCTGCGTCTGCCATATGAACTGAAGAGCTTGTTCAAGGATTGGCTCGATCGGCACTACCCGCTTAAAGCGGCGCACGTCATGAGCCAGATCCGGCAGATGCGCGGCGGGCGCGAAAACGACCCGCGTTTCGGCAAGCGCATGAGCGGGGAGGGCATATTTGCCGAGTTGCAGGAGCAGCGTTTTCGTCTGGCTTGCGAGCGTTACGGTCTGAATCTGCATGGCCGCAATGAACTGAACACGACACGATTCAGGCCGCCCGCTGCAACCGGCCAGCTGAGTCTGTTCTGAGGTCATTTCGCGTGTCGCGCGATGATCGCAGCCAGCGCTACACCGCGCTGAAGGACACGACCTTGGTCGCGGCGGAAGGGGAATTTGTCTGCGTGGTCGGGCCCACCGGCTGCGGCAAATCGACTTTGCTCAATGTCGCCGCCGGCCTGCTGCAGCCCTCCAGCGGATCGGTCACGGTTGCGGGCGAGCCCCTGAGTGGAGTCAACCGCCGGGCAGGCTACCTATTCCAGGCCGAGGCGCTGATGCCCTGGCGCAGCGCGCTCGACAACGTCATCGTCGGGCTCGAATTTCGCGGTGTGCATCGCGCCGAAGCGGTCGAGCGGGGCAACGACTGGCTCAAGCGCGTAGGGCTGACCGGGTTTGGCGGCCGCTATCCGCACCAGTTGTCGGGCGGCATGCGCAAGCGCGTATCGCTGGCGCAGACCTTCATTCTTAATCCGCAGATCCTGCTCATGGACGAGCCTTTTTCCGCGCTCGACGTGCAGACGCGGCAGCTGATGGAAAACGAGCTGCTCGAACTGTGGTCGGCCGAGCGCAAGTCGGTGGTGTTCATCACCCACGACCTGGAGGAGGCGATTGCACTCTCCGATCGCGTCGTGGTGTTGTCGGCGGGACCCGAAGCACATCCCATCGGAGAGTACAGGATCGATCTTGAGCGCCCGCGCGACGTGGCGGAAATTCGCTTGACGTCCCGTTTCCTGGAGCTGCATGCGCAAATCTGGCACACAATGAAGGAAGAGGTGTTGAAAGGTTATGTCCAGCAACAACGCTAAAGGCAAACTGCGGTTCTACCAACTGACTCTGCTGGCGGTGTTTTTTGCAATCTGGTACGCGCTCACCAGCCCGACGCTGCTGCCGCCGATATATTTCGATAATGCGGACAAGGCCGCGTTTTTCTTCGGCGAGCCGCAGAAGGTGTTCGTGCGCATCTGGGAGTGGTTCAGCTCAGGCAGCATCTATGAACATCTCGCTGTGACCCTGGTCGAAACCATGCTGGCGTTCGTCATTGGTACTGTGCTTGGTCTTGTGATCGGTCTTTGGCTGGCGCTGAGCCCGACAGCCTCGGCCATTTTCGATCCCTACATCAAAGCCGCCAACTCCATGCCGCGCGTAATCCTTGCGCCTATTTTCTCCATCTGGTTCGGCCTGGGTATCTGGTCCAAAGTGGCGTTGGGCGTGACGCTGGTGTTCTTCATCGTGTTTTTCAATGTCTATCAGGGCGTGCGCGAAGTGAGTCCGGTGGTGCTGGCCAATGTGCGCATGCTCGGCGCAAGCCAGCGGCAGTTGTTGCGCCATGTGTATCTGCCGAGCGCGACCAGCTGGGTATTCGCCAGCCTGCACAACTCGGTAGGCCTCGCCTTCGTCGGCGCGGTGGTGGGGGAATACCTGGGTTCGTCGCGCGGCGTAGGCTACCTGATCCTGCAGGCTGAGGGTGTGTTCGACATCAATTCCGTGTTCGCGGGCATCCTGGTACTGACTGGATTCGCGCTGGCGCTGGATGCGGTGGTCAGCGTGATCGAGAAACGCCTGCTAGTGTGGCGCCCGAGCGCGGGCGAAACCGAGCGCAGTATCTAGCAGATGTGCGGATCCAGACGGGTCACCCGATGGCTTTTTTCCGTAGGTAAAATCCTGCTCCTTCGCAGGAAACATGGCCAGCCTGCGGCCAGGTTCTTGCGCTTTGCGCGATATGTTCGCAATCGGCGCTTATGCCGCGGAGAAGCAGCATATTGGTTTGACACTAGCGGTACATCTTGGCTATAATCCCATCTCTGTAGCGGACTCATGTTCGCGACGGACGGACGCGGGGTGGAGCAGTCTGGCAGCTCGTCGGGCTCATAACCCGAAGGTCGTAGGTTCAAATCCTGCCCCCGCAACCAACAATGCAACAACGCTCTTTAAAAATTTACAGCCGATAGGTGTGGGTGCTGGGTGTGGTGCGAAGGCGCCTGGGTGGTGGAACTGTGCGCAAGTGCGGGGAGATTGCCTGGGGATCTGGGCGGTAAAAGGCCTGGATGCTTTGTTTTGCTGTGGTGCGAAAGTGCTGTGGTGGGATGGAGTGCTGACTCGAACAGATACACTTTGGTACTCACACATATGATTTAGTCAGTGACGTAGGAAATCCCTTTTGGGG
>JANLID010000274.1 GCA_024654105.1 Gallionella sp.
TGCAAGTGCGCCGTGCTGCAAGGCACGGTGGATCAGGGCGTGCATCAGGCGAACGCGCTCACGGAGGATGAAAGACGCGCCGGCAAGGTTCTGATGTGCTGCGCCACGCCGCTGTCCGATCTGGATCTCGAATGCGAGAACATCGGCGCCACGAGCGACATCCCGATCCGGACCTTCATGGCGCGCGTGCAAAAACTGGAACGGTTCACCGACGACGTCATGCGCGTGATGCTCAAACCGCTCGACCCGGAACCCATCCGGTTTCATGCCGGGCAATACATCAATATCGTGCTCGAGGACCGCGAGCGGCGCGCGTTTTCCTTTGCCACCGCGCCGCACGAAGCCGAGTTGATCGAACTGCACGTCAAGCTGGTTCCCGGCGGCGCGTTCACGACCTATGTCTTCAATGCGATGAAGGTGGGTGACACCCTGCGCTGCGAGGGACCGCTGGGTTCATTTTATCTGCATGAAGATTCCGACCGGCCGATCATCTTCGTCGCCGGTTCCACCGGTTTCGCGCCGGTGAAGAGCATGGTGGAGTATGCCTTCCACGCCGGCCTCAAGCGCCCCATGCATCTCTATTGGGGAGTGAAGTCCCTCAAGGATTTTTATATGCGGGAATTGCCCGAGCGCTGGGCGAGGGAGCACGAGAATTTCAAATTCATTCCGGTGGTTTCCGACCCGTCACCCGAGGATCGCTGGCAAGGCCGCACCGGCTCCGTGCACGAAGCCATCCTCCAGGATTTCCCGAACATGACCGGTTGCGAAGTCTATGCCTGCGGTTCGGTGGGCATGGTCGAGACGGCACACTCCGCTTTTCTGCAAAAGGGCATGGCGGAGGACCGCTGTTTCTCCGATGCCTTCAATTTCGCGCCGCATATCAAGAGTGGCGAGGTAATGAGGACCTAAAGGTTGATCCAGGTCTGGGCTTGCAGCAATTGTGTTGACAACATTCCCCTGGTCTATACACGTCACTCATGATATGTATAGAAAACATCGTTTTTCTATACATTTCAAGCCCACGGGGACGCCATGACCACTATACAGCCATTGGAACACCTGCCTCCCCGGCGTTTCGACACCCCCGCCATCCTGAAAAAACTGGCGCTGGCCAGCCGCAAGCTGGCTGAACTCAAAGGGGTGGCCGCCTCCATACCCAACCAAGGTATCCTCATCAATACCTTGGGCATGCAGGAAGCCAAAGACAGTTCGGCCATCGAGAACATCGTCACCACCCACGATGAACTCTTTCAGAAAGACCTCTTTCCGGAAAACCTGCACAACGCCACCGCCAAGGAAGTGCTGCGCTACCGCCAAGCCTTGCGGGTCGGGTTCGATCAGGTGCGTAAGAGCGGCCTGCTCACCATCAACCACATCATTGAGATACAGGCTGAGCTGGAGCAAAACCATGCCGGTTTCCGCAAGCTGCCGGGAACGGCGCTGAAAGACGGCGCAGGCCAGACGATTTACACCCCGCCGCAAGATCCGGAAACCATTATCGCGCTCATGGGCGATCTTGAGCGCTTTATCAATGACGGCGAGGTATTCGATGCCGACCCGCTCATCAAAATGGCGTTGATCCATCATCAGTTCGAGAGCATCCACCCGTTCTACGATGGCAATGGCCGCACCGGGCGCATCATCAATGTGCTCTACCTGGTCAAGGAAGGCCTGCTCGACATCCCGGTACTGTACCTCAGTCGTCACATCGTGCGCACCAAGCCCGATTACTACCGCCTGCTGCAAGCCGTGCGCGAAGCCGACACCTGGGAAGAGTGGGTGCTCTACCTGCTCACCGCCATCGAATCAACCGCCAGCGACACCATTGAAACCATCCATGCCATCAAGGCGGCACTGATGGACGTCAAACATCGCATCCGTGCGCAGTACAAGTTCTACAGCCAGGATTTGATCAACAGCCTGTTTACCCGCCCCTACACCAAGATCGAGTTCATCGAACGCGACCTGAGAGTATCGCGCCTTACCGCCACCAAATATCTCGACACGCTGACGCAAGGCGGTTTCCTGCAAAAGCAGAAAAAGGGGCGCACGAACTACTACATCAACCTCGCGTTGAATGCGATTCTGACCCGGGAATCCATGAAGGAAGGCAGCCAATAACATGGCCAAAAAACCAAAATCGAAACCCACCGTCGAAACGTTCACCCACGACGAGGCAAAGTGCAAGAATATTCCCACTGCTGAGCACTAGAACGCGTAGGGCGGAATAGCGATAGCGTATTCCGCCGTATGCAGCTCCATTCGGCGCAATACGGCTCCGCCTATTGCGCCCTACG
>JANLID010000295.1 GCA_024654105.1 Gallionella sp.
TGAAGGGCTGCGTGCTGTTCGGGCGTTTCGTCTGGGCGGACGACGGCAAGAACCGTCCCGAGGGAGGGTGGGGCGGCAAGGCGCCGGAGTTGCCGCAACCCGGCCTGCCGGACGAAGAAACCTGATTGCGGTGAAATAAAAAAAGCCCGCCGAAGCGGGCTTTGTCACGCCGGGTGGTTTGGTTTAGAAACCCATACACACCAGATATGGTGTGTCATCAACAATACTGGCTGTTGCTATGGCTGCAGCGGGAGTTGTTGTTCCTGCGGCTACAACTCTTAAGGAACCGCTGGCTGTATCTTGATTGTCAAGGGTAATATCTAATTGCTTTGCAAACTTGCCAGGTATGGAGTTTGAGCAAACGATGTAAGAGCCAGTCATACCGGTTATGGGAGATTCGGCGGCATTTGTAAGCCCGATCTTGCCACCTGACGCGTTATCAGGGCGAATATCTCCTGCGGTGTCAACTGGACCAGCGGCAAGATTTGCCAAGCGTACATGCTGCCAGAAAACGTGGGCCTCAACTGTACCGGTATCGGCCCATTCGCCCTGAATAACACCGTTACCTAATGTGCCGCCAGTTCCAGCAACGGCGCTTGCTCCCAAGTGTGCTGCCGCCGAGCTGTCATCACCCGGTAGTGCCTTGTATTTGTCTTGGTAGCCGTAGATGAATAATGGGACATTCTTGAAATCGGTTGCGAGGTTCTTGACCTTGGCGCTGTTGATGAGCTCCTGGCCCTTCAGCACGCCGCCGAGCAGCAGACCGATAATCACCAGTACGATGGCGATTTCGATCAGGGTAAAGCCGGATTGTTTGCGTTTCATTGTGATACCCTCCAAAAAATTATTTTATTGTTACGCCGACAACAACGAGCAATTGCCGTGCCAGTATCGAAATAAATGGCTGACTTCCGGCTGTGGGGCGGAAGAAAATCCCCCCGTTTTTTGGGGACATTGCAATAACTAATTGATTTTCAATGACTAATAATCTTACAGAAGATATTGATATTATGGTCACCTGCCCGAATTACCGGGTGGCCGTAACTCGTGTACGTTGCTGCTTTTGCGGTGATCTGATGAGATGCTGACAGAATAATGACGAAATGTTGACACTTGTTTTGAAAAATCGTTTGCGCGCCGGGCGCTGGCTGCTGCTGGCGATGCTTGGCTTACTGCATGGCCTGATGCTGCTCGACATCGGCAGTGTATGGGCGCATCCGCTGCTGCTGGCGCACCTCGGCCTGTTTCTGCTCTGGCAGCCGCTGTGGCGCGGTGAGCAGGAAGTGGGGCGCGGCGGGCTCATATTCATCGCGCTGGCGGCCGCCGTGGCGCTGTTCTGGCTGAACTGGTGGATCATCGCGTTCTGGTTGACCGGCTTGTTCGGCATCGTCGGCGCGCGCGTGTTCGCTTTTCATGACCGCGGAACGCGCCTGTTGTACCTGTCGGTGATGGCGTATTTGCTATCGGCGCTGCTGCTCTGGGTAGTGCCGCATCTGTTCGGCGCGCCGTCCCCTGCTGGGGAGGGACACTTTGAAACCGGGCATTTGATGATGTGGTATTTGCTGCCCGTGCTGTTGCTGGGCATGGCGGCGCTGCCGGTGCGCGACGAGACGGCGGAAAGCGCACAGACGGTGGATTTCATCTACAGCCTGCTGTTGTTCATGCTGTTGGCGCTGGTGGTACTCGGCAGCCTCGCCTTCATGTTTCTGGCGAAGCTGGATTATCTCGAGGCGTTGCTGCGCACCTTGTTATTGATGGGACTGATCCTGCTGGCGCTTGGCGGGCTGTGGAACCCGCGTCAGGGTTTCGGCGGTTTGCAGGTAATGTTCTCGCGTTACCTGCTGAATATCGGCACGCCGTTCGAAGGCTGGCTCACCCAATTGGCGGAGGCGGCGCAACGCGAACCCGATGCGGCGTCCTATCTGCGCCGCGCCACTGTGTTGCTCGCGGATTTTCCGTGGCTGGCCGGCGTATTCTGGCAATCGCCCGACGGCGCCGGACAAATCGGCCAATCCAGCAACCATGAAGTACGGGTGCAGGAGGGTGAATTGCGCCTGACTGTGTACGCCAGTCAATCGCTCAGCCCTACCGTGCTGTTGCACATTCACTTGCTCGCGCAACTGGTGGGCTATTTTTATCAGGCCAAGCAGCGCGAACAAAGGTTGCGCGATATCACGCATTTGCAGGCCGTGTATGAGACCGGTGCGCGCCTGACGCATGATCTGAAAAACATGCTGCAATCGTTGCTCACGCTGACCGCCGTCGCGCAAGGCCACGAAAAGAAATCACAGCAACTGCTGCAACAGCAACTGCCGATACTGAGCCGACGCATCGGATTGACGCTGGGCAAACTGGAGCAGCCGCAGCTTGAGAGCGATACGCCGCTGCTTTCTCTGGCAGCGTGGCTGGATGCGTTGCGGCTGCGCAACCGGCATCAGCCGATCGACTGGCTTCTTCCGGACGAGCTTCCGGACCAGGACATCCCTGCCGCATTATTCGACTGTGTCGTGGACAATCTGCTCGACAACGCGCTGAGGAAACGCCAGACCGAACCTGACATCGGCATTTTCGTCAAAATTGCTGCCGAACCGTTATGCGTGACCGTCTGTGATAGCGGCGATGCGATACCGGAAGTGATTGCCGCAAACCTGTTGCGCAGGGTCGTTGTCTCCGAAAATGGCCTGGGGGTGGGCTTGTACCAATCCGCGCGCTGGGCGGAGCAACAGGGCTGCCGCTTGATCTTGACCAGCAACCAGGACGGCAAGGTGTGCTTCGAGTTGCGCTGCGGTTCCGGCATGGACGCGCCAGCGCGCCCGTAAACCCGTGCAGAGCATCGCAATGACGCGGCGGATTACGCTTGCCGCATCAAGGCTTCAATATCAGGCACCGTTTTGGGCGCAGCCGCGGTCAGCACTTCGTTGCCTTGTTGCGTAATCGCCACATCGTCCTCGATGCGAATGCCGATGTTCCATAGCTCGGGCGGTATGTCATCGGCGGGGCGGATGTAGCAGCCCGGTTCGACGGTCAGCGTCATGCCGGGCTGCAACGTGCGCCAGTGGTTGTCTACCTTGTAGTCGCCGACATCGTGCACGTCCATGCCCAGCCAGTGACTGGTGCGATGCATGTAAAACTTCTTGTAACTTTCGCTTTCCAGTACGCCGCCCACGCTGCCGTGACACAGCTTGAGGTCGATGAAACCCTGCGCCAATACGCGCAGCGCGGCATTGTGCGGCTCGTCCCAGGCGTTGCCGGGACGGGCAGCGGCGATCGCGGCTGCCTGCGCGGCGAGCACGATTTCGTAGGTGTCTTTTTGTGTGGCGCTGAACTTGCCGTCGACCGGGAAAGTGCGCGTGATGTCGGCGGCATAGCCTTCCACTTCGCAGCCTGCGTCGATCAACAGCAGATTGCCGCCGATGAGTTGCGCGTTGTTTTCAACGTAGTGCAGCACACAGGCATTCGCGCCGCCGGCGACAATGGAAGGGTAGGCCGGATGGCGTGAGCCGTGGCGGCAGAATTCGTGCAGCAGTTCCGCCTCGATCTCATATTCGAACCGGCCGGGACGGACGAAGCGCATAGCGCGGCAATGCGCCTGCGCGGAGATGGCGGCGGCGCGGCGCATGATATCCAGCTCGGCCGCATCCTTGATCAGGCGCATCTCGTGGAGCAGTGCACGCACGTCGCGAATCTCGTCCGGCGCGCGGATACCGCTGCGCACTTTGGCCTGCACCGTGTTGCGCAACTTGAGCAGGCGCTGATCCCATGCCGCATCGCCGCCAATCGGGTAAAACAGCGTGGACTGATTGCCTAGCAGTTCGACTAATTTTTCATCCAGTTGCGCGATGGGATAGGTTGCGTCGAATCCGAGTTGTTCTCTTGCGGCCTCCGGGCCGGTGCGGTAGCCATCCCAGATTTCGCGTTCCGGGTTTTTCTCGCGGCAGAACAGGATGGACTGCGGCTCGTTGCCCGCGATCAGCACCAGCACCGCTTCCGGCTCGGAGAAGCCGGTGAGGTAGTAAAAGCTGCTGTCGTGCCGGTAGGCATAGTGCGTGTCGCCGTTGCGCGCCACCTCTTCTGCGGTGGGAATGACGGCGATGCCGCGCTGCATTTTTTCCAGCAGGCGGGCGCGGCGTTGGCGGTAGAGGGAGGGATCAGGCATGGGCGGCATTCTGCGACGAACGTATCCGGATGTCGAGTTCGGCGAGACGTTGCGGTGTGCCGACATCTACCCATAAACCCCGGTGGTGTTCGCCGCTGACTTTGCCGAGCGCAATTTGCGCGCGCAGCAGCGGGGCGAGCGGCGCAATGCCGCCGCGCGGAATGCCGGCAAACAGCGCGGGCTGGTAGATGCCGATGCCGCTGAAAGTTAAAAGAGCGGGAAGTGGGGAGTGGGAAGTGGGAAGTGGATAAATGCGGCTTCCATTCAAAGCGAAATCGCCGTTCGGGTGATACGGGGGATTGTCCACCAGCACCAGGTGCGCGACATCGCCGCTTGCCTGCATAGCCGCCGCGCATGCCGGCAGTTGCGCGAAATCGTAATCGCACCAGACGTCGCCGTTGATCACGGCGAAGGGCTCTCCCTCTCCCCCAGCCCCTCCCCCGCCAGCGGGGGAGGGGAGTAAAAGCGGCAACGCGTTGGCGATGCCGCCCGCAGTTTCCAGGGCCGTGCCTTCCGACGACTAGGTGATATGTGCGCCGAAGCGGCTGCCATCGCCGAGCGCTGCTTCAATCTGTTCACCCAAGTGAGCGTGATTGATGATGATGCCGGTGATGCCGGCACGCGCCAGCCGCTCGATATGCCAGACGATGAGCGGTTTGCCGCCGGCTTGCAGCAGAGGCTTGGGGATGTGATCGGTGAGCGGGCGCATTCTCTCTCCCCGGCCCGCTGCTAATATCATGGCCATCATGGGATTGTGTCTTTCACGTTCGCCCCCTCGCCCGCTTGCGGGAGAGGGTTGGGGAGAGGGAAATGTATAGCATCATATTCAGAAGGTATATCCCGTTTGCGCGTGATGCGGTTCCAGCGTATCGAGCAGGTTGAGCAGCGGCTTGAGATCAATGTAGCGCGCGCAGGCGCGGCGCAGGTAATCCATTACCAGCGGCATGTCCTTCAGGTAGCCTTCCTTGCCATCGCGGTGATACAGGCGCGCAAAAATACCCAGCACCTTGATATGGCGCTGCACGCCCATCCATTCATAGTCGCGGTAGAACCCGCCAAAGTCTTCGTGAACCGGCAGTCCGGCCTTGCGCGCCTTTTCCCAATAACGGATCAGCCAGTCGATGATTTCCGCCTCTTCCCAGCGGATGTAGGCATCCTTGAACAGCGAAGCGAGGTCATAGGTGATCGGTCCATATACCGCATCCTGAAAGTCCAGAATTCCAGGGTTCGGCTCGGTGAGCATGAGATTGCGCGAATGGTAGTCGCGATGCACATACACGCGCGGCTGGGCGAGGTTGTTGCGCACGATGCGCCGGAAGCACTCTTCCAGCGTGATGCCCTGTTTTTCGTCAAGCGTGATGCCGAGATGTTTGGCGGCATACCACTCCGGAAATAAACGCATCTCGCGCAGCAGCAAGGCCTCATCGTAAGGAGGCAATTCGCTCTCCTTCGAGGCGAGCTGGATCTTGATCAGTGCGCCGGTGGCAGCGTCATATAGTTCGTGCGCCGTGCCGGCATTTCTTTCGCACAGGGCTTGCAGGTAAGTGGTGCTGCCGAGGTCGGACAGCAGCAGGAATCCTTGCTGCAGGTCTTGCGCAAACACATGCGGAACATGCGTTCCGGCGTCCTCGAACAATTTCGCGATATGCAGAAACGGGCGGCAGTCTTCGTGCTGTGGCGGCGCATCCATGATGACCCGCGTCCGGCCGTCCTTGAACGTGGCGCGGAAATAGCGGCGGAAGCTGGCGTCGGCGGAGGCCGGCGCAAGGGTAAAAATCTCGCCGGGGAACTGGCAGCGCAGCCACTCGGTAACTTGTTGTTGGCGTTGCATATCGGGCTTTTTGAATAGCGTTAATGGTAAACTTGCGCGAGTTTACCATCTTGCCATTGCCATGCGGTTTCACCTCAAATCCGTTGCACTCTCTTTGCTTTGCACCTTTGCGCATCATGCGGGCGCGAATGCGGAGCCGCTTGTGTTGCGCATGGACAAGACCTTCATGGCGATGGCGGGGACGACACAGGAAACGCCCACCTTTGTTGAGGCAGATCGCCTGACCGGCAAAAAGGGAGGCCAGTTCGAGGCCACCGGCAATGCAGTATTGCGCAAGCGCGGGCAATCCATCCAGGCGGATCGCCTGTTGTATTTTCAGGATACGCAGTGGCTCGATGCGCAGGGCTCAGTGGTGCTGAGACAGAGGGGTGACACCATGAGCGGGCCACACCTCAAGCTGAATCTGGATACCAATATCGGCACGATGGAGCAGCCGGTATTCTTTCTGGCGGAGAACGGCGGGCGCGGCGCCGCCGATATGTTGCATATTCGGGACAGGCAGCACTATTCGCTCGACAACGCGACCTATACCACCTGCCCGGCGGATAACGAAGACTGGCTATTGAAAATGAAGGGGCTGGAGATTGATCGCGATCGACAGGTCGGCGTGGCGCAACATGTCCGGGTCGAATTCCTGGGGCTGCCGATCCTGTATTCACCATGGATGGACTTTCCGCTCAGCGACCAGCGCAAGTCCGGTTTTCTCGCGCCGTTATTCGGTGGCACGACCAAGGGCGGCAGCGAATTGACCTTGCCGTATTACTGGAACATTGCGCCAAATCGCGATGCTTAACAATGAGTTTCGCTATCTTGAAGCGGGTTATGGCGGCGAGGCCCATCTGGACGTGCTGCCCGATGACATGCTGACAAATCGCAGCCGTACGCACCTTGCCCTTATGCACAGCCAAGCCGTTACGGACAAACTGAGCGGCTATGTCAATTTTAACCGTGTCTCGGATGATGCGTATTTTCGCGATCTGGCCGACACCGTGAGCACGACCTCTCAAGTCAATCTGGTGCGTGAAGGCGCGCTGAACTACAACGCGGGGTGGTGGAATGCGGCCGTGCGCGCGCAACGCTACCAGACCCTGCAGGATCCGGTTGCGCCGATTGCCGTACCTTATGCGCGCGTGCCGCAACTGAACATCAGCGCACAGCGGAATTATTCCGGCGCGGCGCTCGCTTTCGCCGGCGAATTTGTCGAATTCGCTCATCCGACCGAACCAAACGGCAGACGCCTGGTGTTGAATCCCGGCGTGAGCTATCCGCTGATCAACGACCTGGCGTTTTATCTCACACCCAAGATCGCATTGCACAGCACTTACTACGCGATGGGTGCCAATAATGTCGCTTCATTGCCCGATTCTTCGCGCACCCTGCCGATCTTCAGCGTGGATGGCGGCATGGCTTTTGAGCGCAACGAGAGCTTGTTTGGCGGCGATTACGTGCATACGCTGGAGCCACGCGCCTTTTACGTGTACGTGCCTTACCAGGATCAGGCCGCGCTGCCGAATTTTGACTCGGCGCAGGCAGATTTCAGCTTTACCCAGATGTTTACCGAGAATCGGTTTTTCGGCAGCGACCGTATCGGCGACGCCAACCACGTCACACTGGCGATGACTTCGCGGCTGCTGGAACAGGACAATGGCATGGAACGCCTGAAGGTGACCATCGGGGAGCGTTTCAGCTATAGTGCGCCGCGGGTGAATCTGGCTACGCCTGCCACGAGTACCAACCGGTCGGATATACTGCTGGCGGCTGCCGGTCGTGTGACCGACGCCTGGTCGCTGGATAGCGAGTTTCAATTTGATCCGAACCAGTCGCATACACAGCGCTACAACATTGCGGCACGTTACCGTCCCGAAACCGGCAAGGCATTTAATTTTGGCTATCGTTTCGCGCGCAACACGTTGCGCCAAATCGATGTTTCCGCGCAGTGGCCGCTGTCCAGCCGCTGGCATGCGGTGGGACGCTGGAATTATTCGCTGCAGGATGCGCGGATTCTGGAGGCGATTGCCGGGCTTGAGTATAATCAAAGCTGCTGGACATTTCGTTTGGTGGCGCAACAATTTACTGTCGGCACACAGCAGGCCAATACCGGTTTCTTCATGCAGCTCGAGTTGAATGACTTCGTCAAGGTCGGGTCGGACCCCTTGGGTTTGCTCAAACAGAGCGTGCCCGGCTATGCCAAGATGAACAACAAACCCGCCAACCAAACCAGTTCGGTTTTGCGTTGAGCCAACCAGAAAGATGATGATGCACAAGATAACAATCCGGACGTTTGCCTGCGCTACCTTTATGGCACTGCACGCACCTTGCGTTGTGAGCGCGCCGGTGTCACAGCCTGCGCCTGTCATAAGCATGGCGCAAAAAATTGATCCCCAGAAACAGGTTGCGGTGATTGATTCGGTGGTTGCGGTGGTCAACGACGATGTGATTACCCGGCAGGAATTGAATGAGCGCCTGCGTGTGGTGATAGGTCAACTGCAGAAACAGGGTACGCCGTTACCCGCGCCGGATGTCCTGGAAAAGCAGATGCTCGAACGCATGATTACCGACATGCTGCAGGCGCAGTTTGCCAAAGAGACGGGCATCCGTGTGGATGATACGCAACTCGATCTGGCGATCACGCGCATCGCGCAGCAAAACAGTTTCCCGTCATTGGCTGAATTCCGCACCAGGCTTGAGGCGGAGGGCGTGGATTTCAAGAAATTCCGCGAAGATATCCGCAGCGAAATCATTTCCACGCGTTTGCGCGAGCGCGAAGTAGAGAGCAAGCTGGTCATCAGCGATACCGAGGTGGACAGTTATCTTGCCAACAAGGCAAGAATGGGCGGCGCGAAAGAAGAATTCCACCTTGCCCATATTCTGGTTGTGGTGCCTGAGCGGGCCAGCGCAGCCGATATTCAGGCGGCACATGACAAGGCGGAGCAGGCGCTGAATCAGTTGAAGAACGGTGCGGATTTTGCGCAAGTGGCAGCGGGCTACTCCGATGCCAAGGATGCGCTGAAGGGCGGCGATCTTGGTTGGCGGCCCGGCGATCGCATTCCGCCAATGTTCACGAATGAACTGCAAAATCTGCAACCTGGGCAAACCACCGCAGTTTTGCGCAGCTCGAATGGCTTTCACATTCTCAAGCTGATTGAAAAGCGCAGCGACAGCGCGCCAGTGGTGATTACCCAGACCCATGCGCGGCACATTCTGATCAAGACCAGCGAGATCGTCTCCGAGAGCGAAGCGAAAAAGCGGCTGATGGAGATCAAGGCGCGCATCGAAGGCGGCGCAGATTTTGCCGAACAGGCCCGACGTTATTCCCAGGACGGAAGTGCGCAACAGGGCGGCGATCTCGACTGGCTTTCTCCCGGGCAGACCGTTGTCGAGTTCGAGGAGGTGATGAACAGGCTGCAACCCGGCATGATCGGCACCGCACAAACGCAATTCGGCTGGCACCTGATTCAGGTGATCGAACGGCGCGATACCGATGTCAGCGAGCAACAAGAGCGCCAGCAGGCGCGCCTGGCCATTGGCACATTCAAGTCGGATGAACAGTATCAGGATTGGTTGCGCCAGTTGCGCGACCGCGCGTTTATCGAATACCGCCTCGAAGAAAACCCATAAACGGTGAACGCGGCATCCCCCCCGGCTCCATTGGCAATCACCGCCGGCGAACCGGCAGGCATCGGCCCGGATTTATGCGTGCGGCTTGCCGTCACGCCGCCCGATATTCCCTTCGTCGTCATTGCCGATAAATACCTGTTGCAGCAGCGTGCCGCACAACTCGGTATTAGTCTGCGGCTGCATGACTATGTGGGTGTTCAGAAAAAAGCCAAAGGGGAAACGCTCTCACCCCTTCTCCCTTCCCCCTTCTCCCTTCCCAATTCGCTGCCAGTAATCCATATTCCGCTCGTAGCGCCATGTCATCCCGGTGTGCTGAACGCAGCCAACAGCGGATATGTGCTGGCGACGTTGCGGCGTGCCGTACACGGTTGCCAGTCCGGCGAATTCTCCGGCATGGTAACCGCGCCGGTACACAAGGGCATCATCAACGATGCCGGTATCCCGTTTACCGGACACACCGAATTTCTTGCCGAACAGACGAATACCGAGCTGGTCGTAATGATGCTGGTCGGCGGCGGGATGCGTGTGGCGCTGGCGACCACGCATCTCCCCTTGAAAGACGTGCCTGCCGCGATTACTGCGCCGCTGCTGGAGAATGTGCTGCGCATTGTCCGGCACGACTTGCAATCCCGTTTGGGCATCGCGCAGCCGCGTATTTTGGTGGCCGGGCTGAATCCCCATGCGGGCGAGGGCGGTTATCTGGGGCGCGAGGAAATCGAGATAATGGTTCCGGTGCTGGACAAGCTGCGCGCCGAAGGCATCAATGTCAGTGCGCCGCTGCCGGCCGATACGCTGTTCACCCCGCGCAAGCTGGCGCAATGCGATTGCGTGCTCGCGATGTATCATGATCAAGGTTTGCCCGTGCTCAAGCACGCCAGTTTTGGGCAGGGCGTGAACGTCACCCTCGGTCTGCCGATCATTCGTACTTCGGTGGATCACGGTACGGCACTGGAGCTGGCGGGAAGCGGCAAGGCCGATAGCGGCAGCCTGCTGGAAGCGATCAAGCTCGCCGCCCAGATGGCGCGCCATGCATAAAGCCAAGAAGAAATTTAGCTCCGGCATCACATGCTACGCATATGAGCCTTCACTGAAACGTTTTTTAAGATTACTGAAATGAGTCATCATGCAAAAAAACGTTTTGGCCAAAATTTCCTTGTCGATGAGCAGATCGTTGCCGACATCATCACGGCGATTCGTCCCGAACCAGCCGACAATATGGTCGAGATCGGGCCAGGCCTGGGGGCGCTGACGCGTCCGCTGTTGAAGCGATTGAATCATCTGCATGTGGTGGAAATCGACCGCGACATCATCGCGCGATTGGAGAATGACTACCCGCAGGACAATCCAAAATCGAAATTGACCATCCATGCCGGCGACGCGCTGGAGTTCGATTTCGCAACGCTGCCCGCGCCGCTGCGCATCGTCGGCAACCTGCCCTACAATATTTCCTCGCCGCTGCTGTTTCACTTCGCCGGCTATGCAGAACGCATCCGCGACATGCACTTCATGCTGCAGAACGAAGTGGTCGAGCGCATGGTCGCCGAGCCGTCAACGCCCGAATACGGACGGCTGTCGGTAATGCTGCAATACCGCTTCTTCATGGAAAAGCTGCTCGACGTGCCGCCGGAATCCTTCCGTCCCGCGCCCAAGGTGGATTCCGCCATCGTGCGCATGATCCCGCTGCCCGCCGGAGAGATTGCTGTGCGCAACGAGAAGCTGTTCGCCGCAATCGTCAGGACAGCGTTCGGGCAACGCCGCAAGACGCTGCGCAATACCTTGCGCGGTTATCTGAATGAAGAGGGCCTTGCACAGCTCGGCATCGATGCCCAATTGCGCGCCGAGAATCTGTCGGTAACAGAGTTTGCCAGCGTGGCAAACCATCTGGATGGTAGAATGCACGCCTGAAATATTCTGGTATCCATCATGTCCGAACCATTCCCTTTAGTGATGAGCTTCGCCGCCACCGACCCCAGCGGGGGCGCGGGCTTGCAGGCTGACCTGTTGACCATTTCCAGCATGGGTTGTCATCCGTTGTCAGTGGTCACTGCGATTACTGTGCAGGATACCGGCGGCGTGGACGATGTGTTGCCGATTGATCCGGAATGGGTGGTGGATCAGGCGCGCGCGATGCTCGAGGACGTGCCAGTCGCGGCGTTCAAGATCGGCATGCTCGGCAGTGTGGAAAACATTGCGGCGATTGCCGAAGTGATGGCGGACTACCCGGACATTCCGTTGGTGCTCGACCCGGTGCTGGCTTCCGGACGCGGTGACGAACTGGTGAATGACGACATGCTGGACGCAATGCGCGAACTGCTGATCCCGCAGAGCACCATCATCACGCCAAACAGCATGGAGGCGCGGCGTCTGGCCATGAACGATGATGACGAGAACGACGACCCCAGTCTCGACGAATGCGCGAAACGCCTGTTGCAAATGGGCTGCGAGTACGTGTTAATCACCGGCACGCACGAGCAGACGCCCAAGGTCATCAACACACTCTATGGCGAGCGTGGGGTAATCAGCAGCGATAGTTGGGCGCGCTTGCCGGGAATCTATCACGGCTCCGGCTGCACTTTGGCGGCGGCGATTGCGGCATTGCTGGCACAGGATGTGGATGTGCCAGAGGCGGTCAAGGAGGCGCAGGAATACACCTGGCAAACGCTGAATGCAGCTTTCCGTCCCGGTATGGGGCAACACATTCCGGATCGTCTGTTCTGGGCACGCGGCGAAGAGGATGAAGAGCAGCCCGAACGTCCGAATTGACAAGGTCAACAGGGTGTTGAAAAACGTAGCGAGCGATGGCATAACAAGGCGCAAAGGGGCGAAAAAGCGGAATTTACACACAGTAAATGAGCATTTTGAGCCTTTGAGCAACACAGTTATGCCGAGCGCAGGAGTTTTGCAGCACCTTGTTAGCGGCCTGTATGCAAT